>CAJUNF010000032.1 GCA_910587775.1 uncultured Bacilli bacterium
TTTACAACATAGTAAATATGGAAGTATGGCAAGTGTTAGAATTAATAACAATAGTTCTTTTGTAACAGGATATAGTGCAGTAAATGAACCGACATGTGGGTATACAGGTTTAAATGAAGAATGTAATCAACATGGAACAGATGCAAATGTTACTCAAGCTTATAATACTGCAACTGGATATAAAGCTAGTACAACTGGAAATATAAGTGGAGTATATGACATGACTGGTGGAGCTTTTGAATACGTTATGGGAACTATTGCTGATAAGAATGGAAATCCAATGAGTGGAAGAAATATTCTTTTTAATAGTGGCTTTAATGGTACTTTTGGATGTAGTGGTTCATATAATTGCGATGATGATGACTCTGGATTAGATTCTCTTACAACAGGACTTGATTTTCCAGAGTCAAAGTATTATGATTTATATCCTTATGAATCGAGTGATGAAAAATATGGACGTCGAATCCTTGGAGATGCAACAGGAGAAATGGGTCCATTTTATAGAAAAGTTATTTCTAATTATTATAGAAATATTTCTTCATGGTATCAGGATGAATCATGGTTTGTTACGATTTTTGATTCTTGGTTTGTACGTGGTGGTGTAGGATATTATGGAACTTATTCTGGAGCGTTTGCTTATGGTAATGCTCGAGGAAGATTTGATAATAGTTATGGTTTTCGCGTCGTACTTAGTGTGTAAAGATTTTCAAAATTGAAAATCTTTTTTTGTTAATGATGTGTAAAGTTTTTACAAATCTATTTTGTCTTTTTTGAATTTTTAGTATTATTAGTGTAAAGAGTAAAGGGTGAATATAGATGGAATTAAAACTTCGTTTTGCAAATCGTGATGATGTTAAGGAATTGATTGATGTGTGTAATGCCTGTTTTGAAGAACATACCGATTATGAGAAAGCTTTAAAAGTTTTTGATGAAACTTATCATGATCCAAATCAATTATATTTAATAGGATTATTTAATGATAAAATTGTTGCTCATACAAAGATTACTATCATACCTACTATGTTTGATGGAATGGATACATATGCTATTTTAAATCATGTATGTGTTTTACCTGAATATCGACGTCATCATATTGCAAAATATATGATTAAAGCAATTAAAGATATTTGTAAAAGTCGTGGATGTAGTCAAATAAAGTTATGGTCTTGTAATTTTAGACAAGCAGCACATCAATGCTATTACAATGCTGGTTTTGAAGTTTTAGATGCAAAATTTTTTGAATTTAAGTTATAGGGAGTATTGATTATGAAGATAACAAATGTTTATATCGGTGGATGGTTTCAACGAACTATGTTGCAGTTAACAGAAATTTATGATTTTTTAAGAGATGCTAGAACACAGTTAGATTTAGATTCTGCTAAATTACAAGAGTTACGAAAAAGTCTTGGTATTGGCAAAATAGATTATGGAGTTGACGGAGAGGAATATGTAGAATTTACAACAAATGTAAATATTATTGTCAAGATTTTTGAAGATGGTTTAATTGTTTTGAATAATCAAGACGTTAGTGAAAATACTTTGTTTGCTGATTTAGATGAGATTACTGATTATTATGAACAAAAATTATCTCCAGCAATTAATTTTTTGTTTAGTCTTGGAGCACCAGTTCCAAAAGAACTTGCAAATATTTCTACTGTTTTTCCTTACTTTATTGTTTGTGATAATGCTACAAAAGATGAAATATCAGATTTATTAACAAGAACAGAAAAACAAAAGTATTTTGAATTTGAAAATAAGAATTATGATGTTGTTCGTGGAGATAAATATTATTTTATAAATAACAAAGTTGGTTCTGTTAATAATATTGAAAAATACATTGAATCACAAATTTTTATACGTGAGTTTAAAGGACAAATGCATCGTTATTTAAATTTACATCGTATCATTTGGGAAAAAATTGATCGAGTTAAAGATCAAGTAAATGTAAAAGGTGCAGATATTGTAAAGTTTAGTAGCACTTTAGAAGGATATGCAAAAACAGTTAATTTAATCGATGGAAGAATTAATCAAATGGGAACTTATATTTCTACTCGTGAAAAGATTTCTAAAAGTAATGAAGGACTTTCTGAGTTTTTAGCAATTAGTGGTTACCGATTTGAAACACTTAAGGATACTCTTGATTATATTAAATATTTGTGGGATATGACACAAACCTATTTATCAAGTGCTCAAAAGTTATTTTCTGGGTTAAAATCTGATGTTACTAGTAAATCTATTAATAGTTTAACGATTGTTACTAGTATGAGCGCAGGAGCTTCTATTATTAGTTTGCTAACAAAATCAGAGCCGAAGTTTACGATTTTTGGTGTAATTTATTTCTTTATTTTAGCAATTCTTGGATGGAGTGTTACAAAAATAATGAGTTATATTTCTAAAAATCGTAAATATGAAATTTCTGATATTTCTTATGATAAAAATATTAAGTGAGAAAACTTTGATGGTTTTCTTTCTTTTTTGTCTATGGATTTAAAAAGACTTTTATAAAATACTTTGGTATACTTTAAATGGTGATAAAATGAAAAATATAACAATAAAGCGTTTTTTAGCTTATTTGATTGATTTAATTATTATAGGAATGGTTAGTTTTTCTTTTTCTTATGTTCCAAATATAAATCCGAATCAAGAAGAATATAAACAGGCTTATGAGGATATAGTATCTTTGTATGAGAATTATGATAATAATAAGTTAACAATAGATGAATATGAACAGAAGTATATTGCATTATCTTATGATTTAAATCGTAATAATGTTATATATACTGTTGTTAATTTAGTAATTATTTTACTTTATTTTGTTTTAGTTCCACTTTTTTTAAATGGGCAAACACTTGGTAAGAGGTTACTTAAAATAAAGGTTGTTTCAAACTATCAAGATCGTAGTGTAGGATTTGTTTCTTATTTTGTACGTGCTGTTGTTCAAAATAATCTTATTATTACGATTCTTCAGATTATAATTCTTTTTACTTTTTCGAAAGACAATTTTTATTTTGTTTATAGCAAAGTAAATATGGTTGGTTATATCTTACTTTATTTAATTGTATTTTTAATATTAATTCGTAAAGACTCTCGTGGATTGCATGATCTTATTTCTGGTACAAAAGTTGTTTCGATATCTGATGAGATTCAACTGAGTTCTGTAAATGAAGAAGAGAAAAAGGAAAAAACTATATCAAATAAAACAAAAAAGATTAAAGAAGAACCAAAAAACAATAAAACAAAGAACACTACTAAAAAAGAAGCTAAGAAAAAAAGTACACAAACTAAAAAGTAAGTTTGGTACTTTTTTTATGGTGGATTAAACTTGTGTTAAAAAATGTTTTGAATACTAAAAATAAGTCATAACAATCATTTTTACCTACACATTCTAAAGAAGAATGCATTGCTAGTTGTGCAAGACCAATATCTATAGAAGTTACACTTACATGTTTAAGGCTTAATCCTGATAGAGTGGAGCCAGAAGTGGTGTCATTTCGACTGGTAAAATTTTGAAATGGTACTTTGGCTTTTTGACATAAATCTTTAAAGATAGTTGAAGAAAGTGCACAAGTTGTACTTAATTGATCTTTAGAAATAACAATTCCTTGATTTAAATATACTTTATTTGTATTATCTGCTAAATCAGGATGATTTGGATGAACAGCATGAGTATTATCTGAACTAATTATAAAAGAATTATAAAGAGATGTAGAAATGTCAATTTTTAAACTTGCAGCAATTTTTTTTAGTGTATCAATTAGGAAGTTTGAATCGGCACCTTCTGTTGTAAGAGAACCAATTTCTTCGTTATTGAAAGAACAAAAAACATTAATATTTTCTTCTTTTTTAGAATTTATGATTCCTTCTAAAGCAGCAAAGGTACTCGTTAGGTTATCTATTCTTGGGGATAATAATAATTCCTTATCTATGCCAATTTCATAGGTATTTTCTTTGTTATAAAGTAATAAATCAAAATCACAAATATTTTTTTTAGGTATTTTGTATTTTTGATAGATTAGATTTTGAATAATATTTTTTTCTTCTTTCAAAGAGATGATCGGAATTAGATCTACTTGAGCATTTAAATCTAAATTTGAATTTGCTTTATCGTTTTGGTGAATTGCAATACTTGGAATTACAAGTAGGGGATTATCTAAATCAATAATTTTACTTTGGTAAGTATTTTCTTTTCTTATGATAATTTTTCCAGCAATTGATAATGGTCGATCTAACCATCCATAGTTTAATAAACCACCATACGGAGCAACATTTAATTTTAAATATCCATTTTCATAGTTTTCGTTTTGAGGTTTTAAAGCAAGAGCTGGAGTATCGGAATGGGTGGTAACAATGTTAAAACTATTTTGATAATTTTTTCCAATGATAAAAGAAATTAAAGAAGCATCATTTCTTGTAACATAATATTTACCAGGTGATAAATTCCATGTTTCATTTTCTAAAAGTTCTTGAAAACCATTTTGTTTTAATTTTTCTTTTAGATATTCTGTGACTGTAAAAGTACAAGTTCCTTTTTCAAGAAAGGTTATTAGTTGTTTTATATATTTTTCTTTTTGCATAATGATCACATTTTTAGTTTGGTTTAATTTACAAAAAATATTTCTTTTTTCTTTTTATTTACAGTAAAATATTGATTTTTTTACGCATTTTATTGTATAATCTAAAGGCGAAAGAGATTGGGAGTGTTATAAATGAAAAAAACAAAAATTATTTGTAGTATTGGACCTTCAACACAAACTTGGGAAAATTTTAAAGGTGTTGTTGAAGCAGGAATGAACGTTGCAAGAATTAATTTTTCTCATGCAACTTTAGAAGAAAGAAAAATGGATGAAGATCTTGTTAAAAGAGCAAATGATGAATTAGGTGCAAATATTGCAATTTTATATGATACAAAAGGACCTGATTTAAGAACTTGTAGTTTTAAAGATGATTATATCGAACTTGTTGCTGGAGAGACAATTCGTATTGTAGAAGGCGATATTGAAGGAACAAAAGATGCTATTTGCTTTAATTACAAAGGTGTTATTAAAGATTTAAAAGTTGGTATGAGTGTTTTACTTGATGATGGATTTTATAAATTAATTGTTGAAGAAGAAGATGGAGGAAATTCTGTTACTTGTAGAATTATTAATGGTGGAAGAATTAAGAGTAGACGTGGGGTATGTATTCCAGGAGTCAAACTTGATGTTCCGTATGTTAGTGAAAAAGATGAAGAAGATATTAAATATGCTTGTGAAAAAGATGGAGATTATTTAGCAATTAGTTTTGTTAATGATGCATCTAATATTCGTGAAGTAAGAGATTTATGTGCTAAATATGGTAAACCAAATATGCCAATTGTATCTAAATTAGAAACTCAATATGCTATGGATAATTTAGATGAAATTGTAGATGAAACAGATTATGTTATGATTGCTCGTGGAGATTTGGGAGTAGAAACAGGTGTTGTTAATTTACCTCTTTATCAACAAATGATGATTGAAAAATGCCGTGAAAAGGGAAAAGGCGTTATTATGGCTACTCAAATGATGTATAGTATGAAAACTAATATACGTCCTACTAACGCAGAGGTTACTGATGTTTCTAACGCTGTACTTTCTGGTTGTGATGCAATTATGACAAGTGATGAAACTACGATTGGTAGTTATCCAGTTGAAACAGTACAAAATATGGCTAATATTTGTGAAACTGTTGAAGGATATTATAAATATGATTATCGTTATGATAAAAAATTAGATAAAGATAATACTTCTATTATTGCAAGAAGTGTAGTTGCAGCAAGTGAAGAGTTAAATGCAAAAGCGATTGTAGCTGCTACAGTATCTGGATATACAGCAAAACAAATTAGTAATTTAAGACCATCTTCTTTTGTTATTGCTTGTGTTCCAAATGAAAAAGTTGCGAAATCTTTAAATTTACGTTATGGTGTTTATTCTGTGGTTACAGGTGATTATGAAACTATGGATGATCTAGTTACAGATGCTAAAAAACAAGCTAGCAAATATGTTGGTAATGAAAAGTCTAGTATTTTAATTACTGGTGGTTTCCCTAAAAATGGAACAAGCTTAACGAATTTTATGAAAATTGAAGAAATTAATTAAATTTAATAAAGAAAAATGCAAAGAGGTTTGCATTTTTTTTATGGAAATCTGAACTATATAACTTTACTCTACACTGATATTTTTAGTTTTAAAATGAATTCATACATCTTTTTATCAATGTAATATTTATTTCTTTTTTCTACTAATTTAATATTATGTGTTACAAAAAGTTTTTTTTATTTGATAATTTAAAATCTTGTGAATAAAAAAATAAGTATTTCATAAGATGAAATAGATTATTGGAGGAATCAAAAATTGAAAAAAAATATCATTTTTATAGGAGTACTTTTTCTTTTTATTATATGTAGTTGTTTTGAAGTAAAGGCTAGTGATGATGGAGCATTTATTGTTAGTAATGAAGCGCTTTTTGATGAATGTTTAAAATCTATGAATCTTTGTAGATTAAGTTCTGATATTCAAGTTAGTAATGCAAAATCTGTGAATGGGGATTTAATTCTTGATTTAAATGGTTATACTATTTCACCAACTTCTACATTTCAACTAAAGGGAGGAATGATTGCAGTAAATCGAGGTGGAAAATTAACTATAAATGATTCGAAAGGTACAGGTAAAATTACTTCTGGATCTGGAGATCATGTTTGGTCAGGAATTCAGTTAATACGAGATAAGAGTAGTAATGGAGTGGCTGAGCTTATTGTAAATGGTGGTACAATTGAAGGCTATTATCATGGAATTGTAGGAAATGGTGGAGTACATAATACTAAAATAACTATTAATGGTGGAGTCATTCGAGGATTAAATCAAGAAGACAGTATAGGTATTTATCATCCTCAACAAGGAGAACTTATTATTAACAATGGTTTAATAGAAGGTGGAACGGGAATTGAAATGCGTTCTGGTAATTTAACTATGTATAATGGAACTATTAAAGCTATTGCATCCAAGTTTGTTAAAATGGTTAATACAAATGGTACAACTACTAATGGTGTTGGAATAAGTGTTGCACAACACACAACGAAAAATCCAATCAATGTGGTAATTAAAGATGGAAATGTGAGTGGACAATATGCTTTTTATGAATGGAATCCTCATAATAATGCAAAAGTTGATTTAGATAAAATTCATTTACAAATACTTGGAGGAGTTTTTACTGGATTTGCAACGGGAGTAAAAGCTGTTTATAGTCAAGATTTTACTAATTTTATTTCAGGTGGAGAATTTAGTACAGATGTATCAGAATATTTAACAAGTGATGCTAGTGTAAGTTTTCAAACAGATAATGATTCAATTTCTGTATTTCAAGAAAAGGAAAAAAATAAAAACGTAGGATTATTTTTGCTTGTTCTTATTGTTATTTTCTGTTTAGGAGTTGGTGCTTATTTTTATTTTAAATTACTTTGTAATAAAAAAGTTAACCTTTAATCAAAAAAAAGTGTAATGTACGATTACACTTTTTTATCATTAATAATGATGTAAAGAAAATATTTAGCCTAGTTATTAAAATAAATGTCTGTTAGAAATAATTCACATCATTATTTTACATTTTTTCTATTCTAAATTATTAGTTGATTTTTTTAACACTTAATGTTGCATTTACGCCACTACCTAAAGTTACTCCAACTGCTAATAGTGCCGAAATTGCCATATCTATTACTGCACCTGCTGCTAAAGTTACAATTACACTTCCGCTGTATATTGAATCAACACCAACAGATAATATTCTTGATATAACAGTTGCAGGAATATTTGTTCCATTATTTCGAACTGCTAAAGTTAGTGTAGTTCCTAGTGCTACAGATACATTACTAAAATAATTAATTTCGTATGTTCCTGCTTCTGTTACAGTTATACTATTTGCTGGAGTATATGTTGTGTTAAAATTTGGCATTGAATTAGCTAAAGGGATTTGTGTTGCAGTACCAATAGCTAAATTTATTGTTTGTGGAGTATTACTATATTTCCCACCATATGCATTTAAACCATTTGCTGGTCCAGTAGCGCCAGTAGGACCGGTTAGACCTTGAGGACCTGTAGGTCCTTGAGGAATAACAAAATTTAATAAATAATCTGAATTCATTTAAAATATCCTTTCTTTTAATATTTTTAATTAATTTGTAATAGGGGTAATTGTAACATTGGCTTCTGTTCCTGGATCGCCAGTAGTAACAGTTCCAATTGTCAAGGATGGAGCAGGACCTGTTTCTCCGGTTGGCCCAGTAATGCCTTGAATACCTTGAGGACCAGTAGCACCAGTAGGACCAGTTAGACCTTGAATTCCTTGTAAACCTTGAGGACCTGTTTCTCCGGTTGGTCCAGTAATGCCTTGAATTCCTTGAGGACCAGTAGCACCAGTAGGACCAGTTGGACCTTGAGGAATAACGAAATCAATTGTATATCCAGTTGGATTCATTTTTTTTCACCTCTCTTTATTTTATTATGCAGGAGTTATTGTAACACTGGCTTCTGTTCCTGGATCGCCAGTAGTAACAGTTCCAATAGCTAAGTTTGGCGCTGGACCAGTGATACCTTGAATACCTTGAGGACCAGTGGCGCCAGTAGGGCCAGTTAGACCTTGAATACCTTGAGGACCAGTAGCACCAGTAGGACCAGTTAGACCTTGAATGCCTTGTGGACCAGTAGCACCAGTAGGACCGGTTAGACCTTGAATGCCTTGTGAACCTGTAGCACCAATAGGCCCTTGAATTCCTTGTAAACCTTGAGGACCAGTGGCACCAGTAGGCCCTTGGATTCCTTGTAGACCTTGAGGACCAGTAGTACCAGTAGGTCCTTGAATTCCTTGTAAGCCTTGAGGACCAGTGGCACCAGTAGGCCCTTGAACACCTTGTAGGCCTTGAGGACCGGTGGCACCAATAGGCCCTTGAATTCCTTGTAAACCTTGAGGACCTGTAGCGCCTGCTGGACCTTGAATTCCTTGAGGTCCTGTTGGACCAGTAGGACCACCAGAAGGACCAGTAGGGCCAGTAGGACCGGTAGGACCAATTAATTGTCTTCCTGAGCAGCAACAACCTTGAGGAATATGATTTTCAGCATATTCACGAACAGTACGTTCTGCACGATTGTAAGCGTTATTACATGTCATGTTCTTTTCTCCTTTTCTATTTATTTTTTGTAAAATTTTGAATATCTTTAATAAAAAGATTATAAAGTTTAGTAATTAATAGTTTTTAAATTTTATTTAGTAATAATTTCTGTTTTGCATAAAGATACAAAACTTGGATTAGAATTGTTATTTTCTACTACTACAACCATTCCATATTCATTCTTTAAAATTGTCCCTTGAGCTACTGTTTGACCTCCAGCATTTATACATACTCCTGTAGTTCCAACTGGCAAATATGAACGAATTGCAGCTTCACAAATTGCATCGCATCCTGTTGGTAGGGGAGAAGGTGCTGGTAAATATGTTATATTGTTGTTGTAAGAACTACTTGTGATAGTAATAGATGCAATTCTACAAAGTGAAATTCCTTCTTGTGGAATGCCTTGAGCATTTATTAACTGAAATATACCTGAATCTGGATTATTATTAGGTCCAGGTAAGAGTGATCCAGCTCTACCACTAGCATTATTACCACTTTCCATAGCTATAATTAAATTGTCATTAGGATATAAATTTATTATTTGTTCTATTATATTTCTCATTTGATTTACACAATTACATGAAGCTGAATTGGCATTGTTTCCCGCAGGACCAGTAGGGCCTTGAATACCTTGTGGACCTGTTGGACCAGTAGGTCCAATTAATTGACTTCCAGAACAACAGCAACTCTGCGGAATATGATTTTCAGCATATTCACGAACAGCACATTCTGCACGTTTATATGCACTATTAGACATTTTTTCCTCCTTTCCATAGTATATTATGATGTTTTTTTTTATGTGTCTGTTCGAATGTCATGGTTTTCTTTCTTTATGTTTGTTATAATTTAGTGACAGGTGAAACTATGAATAAGATTATTGAAATTGAGCGAAGTATTATAAAAAAATATAGAAAAGAAATATGGCAAAAATTTGTAAAGGCTATTAATGATTATCAATTAATTCAAGAAGGGGATAAAATAGGTGTTTGTATTTCTGGTGGTAAAGATTCTTTTTTAATGGCAAAATGTTTTCAAGAAATACAAAGACATGGTATTTTACATTTTGATTTAGAATTTATAGTGATGAACCCTGGATATAGTAAAGAGAATGAAAATTTGATCAAACAAAATGCTCAAGAAATGGGAATTCCAATTCAGATATTTTATTCAGATATCTTTGAAGTTGTAAATCATCTTGATGAAGGTAATCCTTGCTATTTATGCGCGCGAATGAGAAGGGGATATTTATACCAATTTGCAAAAGATTTGGGATGTAATAAAATTGCTTTGGCTCATCATTTTGATGATGTAATTGAAACTACATTATTATCTATGTTATATGGTGGAGAGATTAAAACTATGATGCCTAAATTACATAGTGATCATTTTCTAGGATTAGAATTAATTCGTCCTATGTATTTAGTTCATGAAAAAGATATTATTAGTTGGAGTAAATATAATCAATTAACTTTTTTAAATTGTGCATGTCGTTTTACTGAAAAAAATGATAAATTTGGGGAAGAAACCAGTAAGAGAAAAGAAATGAAACGATTAATAGAAAATTTTCGTAAAACCAATCCATACATAGTACAGAATATATTTAAAAGTGTAGAGAATGTAAATTTAAATTGTGTCATTTCTTATCATAAAAATGGAAAAAGAACTCATTTCTTAGATGATTATTAATCTAAGTAGAGTTCTTTTTTAAGTTTTGGAGTTCTTGTTCTATTTTTTGAAGTTCTTGTAGTATAAAATCTACTTCACTTCTTTGATTTTGATTTGATTTGTTTGAGTTTGATGTATATGGACCACCACCATGTTTTGCTTTTTTACTGTTAATATTAATGTTAGTATTTTCAATTCTACTTTCAATTAGTTGTTGTTGAGAGGCATTTGTTAAAACGTATTGTCCAACTAATTCAAACCAGTTTCCTATAGCGTTTTGTTCATTAACGTCCAAATCTCCAACTAGTATGGCTCCGACTAAAACAGCTGTAAAGGAAAAGGTAGTTGGATCGATATTGGGAGGAAAATTATTATTTGGAGGCATATTTTCTTGCATAAGACTCCCTCTTATAGTAGTTTATGATTTATAAAAAAAATTAGAAGAACTAGTTAAGTTTTTCTAATTCTTCTAAGATTTTTTGATACTCATCATTTTGAGTTAATGTATTTTTGTATTGTTTTAGTAAGCTATTTTTGGCGATAATTAATAGTTCATTGTTTTCTTCTTTAATTTGTTTGTTTAAGTTAGCTAATTTAGGGATTAATTGTTCTTCTATTTTTTCTTTTTGTTCTTGTAATAATTCTTTATTTATTTTATTAAAGTTAATTGGCACTTGATTTATTTCTTGAGAATCTTTTATATTATTTTCTTTAAAATCATTATAGAGCTCTTCTATTTGTAGTGTTTCTATTTCTTCATTTTGTTCGTTGTTTTCCAAGACTTTCTTTGTAAGAATACTTTCATTTTCCGTTATTTTAGAATTTATTTTGCTTAATTCATTAATGTGATTATTTAAAATTTCAATTATAGAAGGATCTTCTATTAAATTTTTATAAGCGTTTAAGCGTATTGGGTCAGTAAGTATTTCATAATATTGATTTATTTGATCTATTTTTTTATTTTTTTCATTTGTATTTAATGTATAAGCATGATTTTCAAGCATTTCTCTTGCATTAATTAGTTGTTCTGGTGAAAATTGTTCTGGGAGATTAAAAAAAGAGAAGATATCAATTATTTTTTCTTGTTCAAAAAATTTAGAATAATTAATTCTATCTTGATAATTTTTTAGGTAATTAAGTCGTAATTCAGAGCTTTCTAAAATTTCATTTATATTATTATATTTCGTAATTTGATTTTCAGCATTTTTGATTTCAAACTCAATTTGTTTTTTTGTATTATTATCCAAATTCGTTTCTAAAGATTGTTTTAAAGAGTTAATTGAAATTTCATATTGCTTTTTTATATTCTCAATTTCTTTTTTATAAATATTCTTTTTTTCTTCTGTCAGTTCACAAATATTTTTTATAGTTGTGTTTAAAAGAGTGGGAATATCAATTAATTTTCTTTCTGCATCATATAAAATAGAATCAATCTTTGTTTGCTCTTGTATTTTTTCCCATATTTTATTAAAAATTCCCATAATTAAAACCCATACTTTCTATTCTTTGGATATTATATCATAAATTAAAGAAATCAAAAAAAATTTTAGGCGCAGATGTTAAATTATTCTCATATATTACCTATAGGAAGTTTAGGGGGATTATTATGTCTTTAGTAGATATGAAAATAGGTGAGATATGTAAAATTTTATCTATTAATAACGAGGATCATTTGAAACGAAGACTTTATGATTTGGGTTTTTTTCCTGGAAGTTTAGTTGAGTGTGTTTTAATTAGTCCTTTTTCTAGTCCTATTTTATTTAAAGTTAATGGTGCACTTATTGCTCTTAGAAAAAGTGATGCTATTAGAATTGAGGTGGAACGATGAAAAAGAGGAAAGTTGCTTTAATTGGAAATCCAAATGTTGGAAAGTCCACAGTTTTTAATGCCTTAACTGGAATGCACCAACACACTGGTAATTGGCCTGGAAAGACAGTTGAAAATGCTTATGGAGAATGTAGTTTTAAAGATACAAAATTTACGATTTATGATTTACCAGGAACTTATTCTTTAGTTAGTCATTCACTAGAAGAAAAAGTAGCAAGTGATTTTATATGTTTTGAAAAATATGATGTAGCAGTTGTAGTTTGTGATGCTGTTTGTTTAGAAAGAAGTTTAAATTTAGTTCTACAAACAATGGAAATTATTCCAAATGTGGTTGTCTGTGTTAATTTGATGGATGAAGCTAGAAAGAAAAAAATTATAATTGATTTAGAGAAGTTAGAAGAGTTGTTGCAAGTCCCAGTAATAGGAACTTCAGCAAGAAGTGGAGAGGGATTAGAAAATCTTTTGGAATCCATAGCTAAAGTAAATCGATCTATTTATTATCCAATTTGTTATCCAGAATATTTGGAACAATTTATAAGTGTTATTTCGGATAATATGGCAGAAACGATGTATAATCCTCGTTGGGTTTGTTTAAAAATGTTAAGTAATGATCAAATATTTTCTTATTTGCCTGAATTGAAAACGCAAAAGATAGAATCTTTACTACGTTTACCAAGAAAAGTTTTTCGTGAAGAAGATGTTGTTTCTACCTTATTAATGGAATCTAAAAAGATAGCAAATCAAGTTGTTACTTTTCAAGAAAAAAATTATGAGAAAACAATGCGTAATTGGGATAAAATTTTAACAGATAAAAAAACAGGTATTCCAATTATGATTTTAATGCTCTTTGGTATTTTGTGGTTAACAATTCAGTTTTCCAATGTTCCTAGTTCTTATCTTTTTGATTTCTTTTCTTTTTTGGAAACAAAGATTATGTCTCTTTTTCAGATACTTCATTTTCCATCGTGGATGAGTGGGGTTTTGATAGAGGGAGTGTATCGTACACTTACTTGGGTTGTAGCAGTTATGTTACCACCTATGGCTATTTTTTTCCCATTATTTACATTGTTAGAGGATTTAGGAATATTACCACGAATTGCGTTTAATTTAGATTATCCTTTTGAGAAATGTAAAGCTTGTGGAAAACAATCACTTACTATGTGTATGGGTCTTGGATGTAATGCTGTTGGTGTAATGGGTGCTAGAATTATAGATTCTAAAAGAGAACGGTTACTTGCAATTATTACAAATTCTTTTATTCCTTGTAATGGAAGATTTCCATCTATCATTTCTATGATTTCTATGTTTTTTATAGGAGTTTCAAGTAATTATTTTTCGTCAGTAGTAAGTGCTTTATTATTAACTTGTGTTATTTTACTTGGTATATTTATGACTTTCTTTGTTTCTTTTGTTTTATCTAAAACAGTTTTGAAAGGTTATCCATCTAGTTTTACTTTAGAATTACCACCTTATCGTAAACCTCAAATTGGTAAGATTATTGTTCGTTCTATTTTTGATCGTACTTTATTTGTTCTTGGAAGGGCTGTAAGTGTTGCAGCACCAGCTGGCTTTGTAATTTGGATTTTGGCAAATGTGAGTATTGGTGGGTGTAATCTTATTACAATTTTTTCAAATTTTTTACAACCTTTAGGTTGGCTTATTGGGTTAGATGGAATGATTTTATTAGCTTTTTTACTTGGTTTTCCTGCAAATGAGATTGTATTACCAATTTTAATGCTTGGATATTTATCTTTAGGAAGTATGACTGAGATAAGTGATTTGAATATTATGAAGGATATTTTAGTAAGTCATGGTTGGACTATTGTAACAGCGATCAATTTTATATTGCTTTGTATTTTCCATTTTCCTTGTTCTACAACTATATTAACGATTAAGAAGGAAACTAATAGTTGGAAATGGGCATTATTTTCCTTTGTATTACCAACTTTAATAGGATTTGCTTTGTGTTTTATAGTTCATTTTATTAGTTTGTTGTTTTAAGGTAAAGATTTGTATCTTTACTTTTTTTTTATTATATAATAAGATTTTGTTAAGTGCCGATTTAGTACAGTGGTAGTACAGATGCATGGTAAGCATCAGAGGGCAGTTCAATTCTGCCAATCGGCACCAGATTGATAGGAAACTCGAACTTCGAGTAACAATAGAAAGCGACTTGTCAAAAAGTCGTTTTTGTGATATTATGGATATGTCAAGGAAACTTGCATAAAATAAAAAAGGGAATACTTAACCTTTCCATGTTGAGTGTTCGCCAAAGATTTGGTTAGCACTTAATCTACGAAAGTAAATTGAGTGCTTTTTTCTTATGATAGTTTACTATATTACAAAAGTAAAAAGTAAGGCTATGAGTAAGAAGATAATTAGAATAAGAGAAAGAATCAAAAAAATAATTGCTAAATTACAATTTAGGAGAGTAAGTATGAAAAGGAAAGAGTTAATTATAATTGGCATTCTCACAATATTATTAGCATTTATGGATATAAGTGGACTACCTAGTGCATTATTTATAAATATTGAAATTTTAGATATTACACCATTTTATTGGACTTTGATGTTTAACTTTATAATTATTGGAGTAATTGCATTTTTTACACTAAAGTATCTTTGTCCTAATTGGAAGTTAGGACTTAATAAAAAAGAGTTGAAAAGTGGACTAAAAAAAAATGGAATAGTAGGAATTATTGTAGGTATTATATCAGGAATAGCATTTTATATAGGCTTAAAACCTTTTAATTATAATCCAACAATTTGGAAAGTTTTAATTGAAGGAATTATATATTATATAGGTGTTGCAATAGTTGAAGAATTATATGTGAGAGGCTTATTATTAAATCTTATTGAAAAAGTATGCTATAAAAAAAGAAACAATACGATTATAGCAATTATTGTATCATCTGTTATCTTTGGATTAGGGCATATATTTGGTGTTTTAGGGCAACCTTTACTTGTTATACTTACAAAAGTAGTATGGACTATTGCTATGGGAATATATTTTGGAACGATATATAAGAAAACTAACAACTTATGGTTACCAATTATTTTGCATTTTATAATAAATGTATGTGCCTTACCATATTGTTTTACAACAATAACAACTTATCCAAATATAAGTTTATATATCATTTTACCAACTTATATATTACTAGGAATATATAGTTTAAATATTATGAAAAGAAAAAGATAAATTACAATTTGAAAGTGAGATGAGAAATTATGAATAGTGAAGTCCAAACTGTTATTGAAAAGTTTAAAGAAGTAAGAGAAATATTAAAAAAGTTTGATAACAGAGATGAGGCAATAGAATATCTAGTTAATGAAACAAAATTATCAAAAGAAGAATGTTCTACTGCTTATGATATCATTATGAAAATTGAGGGCTAAATTTGTTGAAATGTTAAAACGCATTGCTTGTAGCAACGGAACACTTATAATATACTTAACTTGATGAAAGGAGAAAATGTAATATGTTAAAAGATAATTTAAAAACATTAAGAAAAAATAAAGGACTTTCACAAGAAGAATTAAGTATTAAATTAAATGTTGTTAGACAAACAATTTCAAAATGGGAATCAGGATTGTCGGTTCCTGATGCCGAAATGTTAATCACTATATCAGAAATTTTTGAAACACCAGTTAGTGAAATTCTTGGTGAAAGTATAGAGGAAAAAGAAAAAAATGATTTAAAAGCAATATCTGAAAAATTAGAAGTTGTTAATGAGCAATTATCTATGAGGAAAAAGCAAAAAAGAAAAAGAATAGTAAACTTCTTAATAATTACAGATGTATGCATTATATTACTTTTTATATTATTAGAAGTATTAGGTAGTCCATATCAATCTTGGGATTATAGTGATCTTGAATGGTCTATTATTGGAACATTATGGCATTCATTTGAGTGGGTATTTTTTAAAGTAGCTCCACTTACAGTTATTGTGATTACTTCAATAATAGGAATAATATATGTAAAAAGAAATAAATAAAAAATTACAAGTATACTTTAAGATGTAAATAATTTAATATTTATATCTTATTTTTT
>CAJUNF010000033.1 GCA_910587775.1 uncultured Bacilli bacterium
ATAAAAACCTCGTTTCTATTTTGTCCAAGAAACGGGGTTCATATCACTTAATTACTCTTTCATACTCATTTTGTCTTTTGCAACACTAAGCATTAATTTTAAGCGATTCATTTGGTTTGTTTCGGAAGATCCTGGATCATAATCAATCGCTATTAAATTAGCATTTGGATATAATTCTTTTATTCTCTTCATTACAGATTTTCCAACAATATGATTTGGAAGACATGCAAATGGTTGAACACAAACAATATTCGTAATTCCTTCTTTAATAAGTTCGATCATTTCAGCGGTTAAAAACCAACCTTCTCCTGTTTGATTTCCTTTCGATAAAATTGGTTCAACATTTTTAGCTAGATGATAAATATTTGTTGTTTTACGATATTTTGTTTTAGCTAATTCACTATCAACTGTTTTTTCATAAAAATCAATAATATCTAGTAACTTTTTACTTATAAAAGAAGTTGTCTTTTTTCCTTTTAAAAGCTCGGTTTTGGCTATTTGATTATATACACAATATTTTACAAAACCCATTAGCTCAGGAACTGCTACTTCACAACCTTCTGCTTCTAAATTTTTTGCTAAGTCATGATTCCCAAAGTGATGATATTTAATTAATATTTCTCCCACAATTCCTACTTTTGGTAGTACTTTATGTTTTACTGGAATATTCATAAATTCTTTTATAATTTTTTTTATTTGATTATTAAATTCTTTTCTTTTTCCAAGTCGAATTACTTCTAGGCTTTCTTTTAATAAAATTTCATAAGTTTTTTCACTCATTCCTTTTATACATTCATAAGGACGAGTTTGATATAGTAATTTCATTAATAAATCTCCTAAAACAACTGCCATTAATGCACGGTTTGCCATTGATAGAGTCATTTTAAATCCTTGTTCTTTTTCTAAGCCACTTACATTAAACGAAAGAATAGGAATTGATCCAAAACCAGCATCTTTTAGAGCTTTTCTAATTAAACCAATGTAATTAGTAGCACGACATCCTCCCCCTGTTTGACTTATTAATACCGTTGTGTGGTTTAAGTCATATTTGTCGCTTTGTAATGCAGATAAAAGTTGTCCTATCACTATAAGAGATGGATAACAAGCGTCGTTGTTTACATATTTTAATCCTTGTTCTAGCATTTCGTTATTCATTTCTTTTAAATACTCTAAGTGATATCCTTCACTATTTAAGGCTTCTACAAGTAATGGCATATGAAACGGAGATAAATCCGGACAAAGAATCGTATTTTTTTCTTTCATCTCTTTTTTAAAATAGTTTTTTTCATATTGATAAGGTGAATAATTTTCTTCATTTAATCGTTTATTCATAGAAGCAATTAAAGAACGAAGACGAATTTTTATGGCACCTAAATTACTTGTTTCATCAATTTTTATTGTAGTATAAAGGCGATGATTTTTCTTTAGTATTTCTTCTGTTTGATCTGTAATGATTGCATCAAGACCACATCCAAAAGAATTTAAACTAACAAGTTCTAATCTTTTATTTTTACAAACAACATCAGCCGCATGGTAAACCCTTGAGTGATATGTCCATTGATCTACCACTCGAAGTTTTAAATTATCTTCTTCATTAAAGCATATAGAATCTTCTGTTAATACCACTAATCCAAGGGAATTAATTAATGTATCTATTCCATGATTAATTTCTTTATCTATATGATAAGGTCTTCCTGCTAAGACAATTCCTTTTTCATCATGATCTTCTATATATTTTAAAAATTCTTGACCTTTTGTAATAATATCTTGGCGATATTTCTCTTGTTCTTTTGTAGATGCATCAATTGCTAGAGATAGTTCATTTCTTTTAAAATGATATTGTTTAAATTCATTAAGTTCTAACATGCATTTTATTAAGCTCTTTTTATCAAGTGGTAAAAAAGGATTTAAAAAATTTATCTTTTTTTCTTTTAGTTCATCCATGTTTAATTTTATAGCTTCTGAGTATGATGTAACAATTGGACAGTTATAAGAATTATCACTTTTAGTGAATTCTTTTTTTTCGTACATGATGCAAGGATAGAAAATGGTTGTAGCACCTTTATGAATTAAATTTTTAATGTGACCATGAACCATTTTAGCAGGATAACACACAGATTCTGAAGGAATTGAATCTAATCCCATTTCAAATAATGCATGACTTGAATGATCAGATAGTATTACACGAAATCCTAAACTGGTAAAAAATGTATGCCAAAAAGGATAGTCTTCATACATATTTAGAACTCTTGGGATACCAATTACACCACGCTTTGCTTTTTCTTCACTTAATGATTCATAGTTAAATAAACGATCATATTTGTATGCCACCATATTTGGCAAATCATTTATAGAACCATTATTTCCACTACCACGTTCGCAACGGTTTCCACTAATAAATCTTTTTTTGCCAAAAATATTTATGGTTAAACCACAATGGTTTTCACAGCCGTTACAACGAGTATGTGTTGTTTTCATTTCTAAAGATTTAATAGATGAAGCATCCAATATTGAAGAGTTTTCTTTTACTTCATTTTCTTGATATTGTGAACTAGCTAATAAGGCTATACCATATGCGCCCATTAACCCAGCAATATCAGGTCTTATTACTTCATGACCTGTAATTAATTCAAAACTTCTTAATATAGCATCATTTAAAAATGTTCCACCCTGAACTACAATATTACTTCCTAAGGATTGTGGATCCCTTATTTTCATAACTTTTTGTAATGCATTTTTTACCACAGAATAAGAAAGTCCAGCAAAAATATCAGCAAGTGGTCTTCCTTCTTTTTGCGTTTGTTTGATTTTTGAATTCATAAATACAGTACATCGGCTTCCCAAATCAACTGGATTTTTGCTTTCTTTAGCGAACTTAACAAATTCTTCTAATGAAATATTTAAGGATTTTGATAATGTTTCGATGAAAGATCCACATCCAGAGGAACAAGCTTCATTTAATAAAATAGTATCTACAGCATGGTCTTTGATTTTAATATATTTCATATCTTGTCCGCCAATATCAATAATACTTGTTACATTTGGTTCAAAATATTCTGCTGCTTTGTAATGAGCCATCGTTTCTATTTCACTTATATCTAAGTTAAAAGCTGTTTTAATTAATTGCTCTCCATATCCTGTTGATCCACTCATTTTTATTTGGACGCTGCTAGGTAATTTTTCATATAAATCTAGTAACATCTTTTTAATTGTATTTACTGGAGTACCTAAATTTGCACGATAATCTTCATGTAAGATAGCTCCTTCTTCATCAATTAAAACAAGCTTTGCAGTTGTACTCCCAGCATCGATTCCTAAAAATGCATTTCCTTTGTAATTTGATAGAGATTTACGCTTTACTTTATTCTTTTTATGTCGTCTTTCAAACTCTTCTTGATCTTTTTTTGTCTTAAATAATGGTGTTAAAGACGCATTTGATTCTTCTTTAAAGTCTTTTAATGTATCTATTTTTTTTATTAGCTCTTCATAGGTCAATGGATTTGATGATGAATTTTCAAGGGTTGCACCAAATGATACAAATAAATGTGAATTTTCTGGAAGGATAGCTTCTTCTTTTTTTAAATTTAATGTTTTTATAAACCTATTTTTTAATGTATCTAAATATGTTAAGGGTCCACCTAGAAACATAACATTTCCTTTGATTGGTTTTCCACATGCAAGTCCACTAATTGTTTGATTTACTACTGCTTGCATGATTGAAAGTGCAATGTCACTTTTTTTAACTCCTTCGTTTATTAGCGGTTGAATATCTGTTTTAGCAAATACTCCACAACGAGAAGCAATTGGATAAATAGTTGTTCCTGTTTTTGCTAATTCATTTAATCCTTTTGTATCAGTGTCTAAAAGAACAGCCATTTGGTCTAAAAATGATCCTGTTCCTCCAGCACAAGAGCCATTCATTCTTTGTTCTACTCCACCTGTAAAATAAATTATTTTTGCATCTTCTCCACCTAGTTCAACTACTACATCAACACTTCTATCTAAATGTTCCACAGCTCTTTTACAAGCAATTACTTCTTGGACAAAAGGTAATTTTAAATAATGTGCTAAACTAATTGCACCAGATCCAGTTAAAGAAACTCGATAAGTTTTATTTTTATATAAATCTAGAGCTTCTTTTAATAAAAGTTCTAATGTTTTTAATGTATCTGAAAAATGTCTTTGATATTTACTATAGATAGTATTATCAAACTCATCTGTTAATATTATTTTTACGGTTGTTGATCCAATATCAATTCCTATATTTATCAAATTCATGACATCACCATATTTATTGTAACATGGAGAATTTTTTTTGCCAAATTACATTTTTCTATATCAATTTGATTTTGAAATAAAAAAAATCACATTTCTGTGATTCAAGCTCATTCATCTTTAATATTCTTTCTAACTTTACATTGTAATAAGGTTGAAATTTCTAATGCAGCATCTATATTTCTATTGGTAACTTGTATTAACCAAGGATATTTTTTATAAAACTCATCATCATCTGCTATCTTTGTCTTTTCAAATCCCAATTGAGATAATTTAAAGGTTTGTTGAGCATTCAAAACATTTTTTCCACCATATTCGCTAGAAACAGATTCTAAGCCAATTTCTAAATCTGCAGCATTTTTAATCATAAATAATGCACCTTGATAAAATTGCATTTCTAACGCTACAGCAAGAGGACTTCCATATCTACCACTTGGTAATGGCAGTCCTACTTTATTAGTCGATTTTATTATAGCCTTTAACTGTTGTGTTGTTTTTTCATTTTCATTATAAGCAAAGTCTTTTAAAGCTACACATAAATCTGAAAAAAAACTGAATGCTGCTCTATTTTTCTCCATATGAATTGCAATTTCATCCATTTAAAATTCTCTCCTTATACATATTGGATGCCATACTACATTAAAAAATCTCTTTTTGGCATAACTAACTTCTTTTTAAAATTTGTTAAAAAAGTTGTTTTCTAACAAATTCTTAATCATTTAAGTTAACATTATGATAAATTTCTGTAACATCTTCTATTTCATCTAACATTTTATAAAGTTTTTGAAAAGTTTCTAAGTCTTCTTTTTCTAAAGTTACTTTGTCTTTTGGGTACATTCCTTCTTCATCTAATTCATAAGAGATATCTGGAATTAATTTTTCTAGACAATCTTTTACTTTATTGTGATCACTAGGTTTTACTGTTATTACTAATTCTCCATTATCTTGTTCAAAGTCTAAAAGTTCAATCCCACTTTCTAAAAGAGTATTAAAAACTTCTTCTTCGTTTTCTGATTTGAAACTTATAATAGCCAAATAATCATAGTTATAAGAAACAGAGTTTGTAACTCCAAGGGATTTGTGAACTTTATTAAATGCTGCTCTTACAAATCCTACAGTACGATTTACATTATCTGTTAATGTTTTAATAATTAGTGTTGATGCCCCTGGACCAAATCCTTCATATATTACGGTTTCATAATCTTCTCCACCTGATCCCTTTGCTTTTTCAATAGCACGGTGAATAATATCTCCTGGAACTTGTTCTTTTTTTGCTTTATCAACAATTCTTTTTAAAAGCACGTTGCTTTCAATTTCAGGTATTCCTTTTTTTGCAGCTAGGTATATTTCTTTAGCATAGTTTGAATAAAGTTTTGCTTTTGCTGCTCCTGTTTTTTGAATACTTGCTTTTCTTACTTCATAGGCTCTTCCCATATAAATCACTCCTAAATCATGTTTAGTATACTACAAAAATTTTAATTCTCCTATAAAATCATATACAAAATGATTTTTTTTATAATGCTTTTTTAGATAATGTATTACTTGTGGAACTTTATATATTTGATAATAATATATTCTTTCTTTGTCCATAACATATTCCATTGCCTTTATTACGGCTTCTTTTTCATTTTTGGCACGAAAGAAATTTTTAATTCTTCGCATTAGCTTGTTATC
This sequence comes from uncultured Bacilli bacterium, assembly GCA_910587775.1. Taxonomy (GTDB): domain Bacteria; phylum Bacillota_I; class Bacilli_A; order RF39; family UBA660; genus MGBC162267. Next base: position 5,950 of record CAJUNF010000033.1, read on the forward strand.
TACATTTCTGGTAACCCATTTATAATACCAATCTTTTTTCTTTTTAAATGTGTAAATATATCCATCTAAATTTTTTAAAATACGTAAAGTATCATAATATCCCATTTTAATATTATCATGAACCTTTTCATCATTTAATTCAAGTATAGTTCCTACACTTCTAGAGGGTTTGATGTAAGTTACATCAATTGATTTTTTGAGCTTTCTTGTAATATTTATACTAAGTCCAACATTTACACGTACTACAAATACTTTTGTATATCCTTTGTCAATTAACATATTTACTGGACTGTTATCATAAAATCCACCATCAATATAATATTCATTATTAACAGTCTTTTTCATTCTAAATAAAGGAAGAAAACAACTTGCTAAAATATAATCGTGAATTGTACCAGGTTTCATCTCTTCTTTAAAAAGATAGCAAGGCTTTAACTCTTTTACTTTTACTGTACAAAGTCCAAAGTCTTTTTGACTATTTCTTAACTCGGTTTCATTTACATGTTCTTTTAAAATCTTTTCTAAGCCGTTTGTATCTACTCCACGATTTCTTAGCATACGAAGTGCACCTTTTAAAGACATTTTTACAAAACTTAAATCAATTTCACGTTTATTAATTTTATTGATATAATTGTTATCAAATCCTAAGACACTTGCAACGTTTATATTTTGCCAAAATTTTAATAATTCTTCTTCTTTTCCACATGCAAGCATTGCACTATTAAAAGATCCTATGCTAGTACCACAAAAGCCATCAAATGTAATTCCACAGTCTTTCATAGCATAATAAGCTCCAATTTGGTAAGATCCTTTGGTTCCTCCACCTTCTAGTGCAAGACCTATCATAATAGCACCATAACAATACTTAGAATAATTCCTGTGGCAATTCCAATGTATGTCATTTTATCTTTTTTATAAGTCCAAATTTCTCTTAATAATTCAAATAATGATATGTATAGAAGCATACCGAAAGTGGTGCAAAGGATACAAGATTTTATTGTATTACTCATATTTATTTCAAATAAATAAAAGATGCTAGATCCAATCAAACTAGAAAGAGTTAATAAAATAATACTTATTATTTTTATATTTTTCTTTGATTTAGATGATTCTAACCCTACAGAAATTTCCATCCCAAGTGGGATATTATGAAGTGAGACAGCAATAGCTATCATAAGTCCAGCTTTTATATTACCCACACCTGTAGTATAAATAGATAATCCTTCTAATATGTTATGTAATATTAAAGATAATGATGTTACAAATCCTATGTGAAATAAATGTTCATTATGCTCTTTTGTATTTTTTTCATGTTCTTTATGTTCGTGATGATGATGTGGTATGAAATAATCTAATCCTTTTAATATAAGTAATCCAAGCAATGTAAATCCTATAATAATTGACCATTTTTGACCATTTGGATAAAAAATTAAAATCTCACCTATTTCTGGAATAATATCAAATAGAATCATACTAAGCATAACTATAAAAGCTAAAGCAGTTGAAAATATTGTTAGCTCTCTTTTCTTTTTAATAAATCTTGGAATTATAATACCTATTAAGAAAAAAATTCCTACTAATAATGTTAATGATAATGCTTTTAATTCGTTCAAAAAAATCACTTCCATGGACATTATAGCAAATTTCTTACAAAAGAAAAAGAATCTTAACGATTCTCGCTTTTTGGAGTAGCCTCTATTTTTAATTTTCCTTCAAAGGATCCATTTGTTAATTCTACTTGATTTACATTCGGATCATTTTCAAGCCATAAACGAAATATCAAATTGTCTGTAGTACCTTTTGGTATTTCTAATGCTACTTTATTTAAAGTTATGTTTTCTGAGGAAGTCATAACATTATCTTGTTCTCCATCTAGTGGAGTATCACTTCTTTCGGCTTCTTTAAAACTACCTGTTTCAATTACTGATTCTCCTAAATCAGTTTTACGTACTAATTCCCATTTAAAATATTCGCTATATAAATTTTTAGATAAATTTACATTAACTAAATATACATAATATTGTCCACTTACTGTAGAAGTAGAAGAATTTGTTACAGAAAATTCGACTTTATCAGCTTTATCTTTTATTTCTGTAGATTCGATTAATCCCATTTTCATATTAGAAATAGCAGTTGAATCTGCAAGTGTACTCGTAATATGAAATTCTGCTGCTGTTGTATTATCTACATCAGCACTTCCACTTATTTTAGCTGTATAATAGGCATAAGTCATACTAATACCAATTGTTACAATAGAGACAATTAAAATTCCTATTTTTATGACATGATTTTTCATTTCTTTATTAGCATCCATACGAATCTCCCTTATCTTCTTTTATTATAACTGATTTTTTATTATTACACAATATTCTAATTTATTTTGTTGGAATATATGACACAATTGCTAATTTATTTTCTTCTTTTATCATCGTTATTTTTGCTGACGTATCATATCCTAAGTTTTCAATATATTCCCAATTTATTTCTATTTCATATGCATCTTCTTTTTGATTGTTATAAGTATAAGTTGTTTTTTTAATATCTAATACTTCAGCATTTTTTACTACTGGAAGGTTTTGTTTTCTTGTATTATAGGAATTATCCTCTACAGTTTTATATATAGTATCTAGTATTTTAGATCGAAAAGATTCTTTTGCATTTGTATGCAAATATTCTAACCCTCCTATATCGTATTTGCTAGTTTTATTGTCGATTGTGAATAAGTCGATTACAAAAAGTTGTGCTAGAAGTTTAGCATACTCTTCTTCATTATCATTATTATCTAATATTTCTTTTAGTTCTTTAAATTTTAAACTAAAAATTTCTGTATCACGATCATCTAATGTGTAATCATATCCTTCAATTTTATTTGTCACGTTTGCAACATTAGTAATTGGTGGCTTCTCTTCCTTTGGATTTTTGAATACGAATTGAAATAAAATTAGTCCCAATAGACATACAATAATAATGGTCCCTAAAATAATTAAAGGAATTTTATATCTTTTTTTCATTTTCATTCATATTACCTTCTTTTATTTTTTCATTATATCATAATATTAAAAGAAGAATATGAAAAAAGAAGAAAGTTTTTCAATTTTCTTCTTGGTATTTTATAATTAGTGAACTTGGTAAGTCATAATATTCTTTAATCCAAACGTAGATATATTCCCAACCTTCCAAATATGGTTGATCTGAGGCATAAACAATGTCTGGAAGTTTTGTTAGATGTACTTCTTCTATATTATCTCCTCTTTTTATTTTTCTTGACACTTCTTTTAAAAGAAGATCATTATTTTTATTCACTTCTACATTTTTATAATATCCTTTCATAATTGTTAAGGCATTCAATGAACAAAAAATCATAAAAGGAATCAAAATGTAATTGATAGAAAACTTTGTTTCGTTTAAAAAGTGAATTAATATGTTAATAACTAAGATAAAAACAATTAAATTAAATATTATGGCACTTCTACTTGGGAAATATGGTGCAACGATCATAGCACCTTGAGAACAAATGGCGCTTATTATTAAATAAATATTGTTCCAAGATTTTCTTTGGATAAAATAGATAATATAAGAATATCCTAAACAGGTTACACTTAATAAGCAAATTATACTTAAAATAAATTTATGATTCATAAATAGTTCACTCATAAATCCAAAGTAAGATTGTTTGTAAGTGATTTGGAAAAGGAACATTATTATATTAGTAATTAATACTATACTATTTATTTTTTGATTTCCACATTTTTGATTTCTATTTTTATAGGCACAGTATACTGATACGATCATAAATAAAACTGTAAAATATCTGTTGTCATTTCCAAATATACCTAAAACTATTTCTGGTATGTTTTTAGTAATCTTTCCTAATAAAGATAGATTATAGAATATTTGATTTGCTTCATGACCAATACGAGCTTTAGTTCCTGGTGATAACATTAAAAATAAAAATGCTAGTAATGAACTTAAACAAAAGATTAGATCACTTTTATTTAGTTTTTTATTTTTTATTGTATTTACAATAGTATTTAACAAAATATATACAAACATTCCAACTGCTATTTGTTCTTGAGAAAAGGTTGCTAAAAAAATTAAGATTGCTAAAAATAGTATTTGAAATAAATTATCATATTTATTTTTCCACTTTTGATAAAAGTAGATGAACGCAAAGAAAAATACCATTGGAATTACATATAAGCAAGAAGCTGTAAACCAATAAAAGCTACTGCGCATTTGCATAATTTCAAAAATGCCGTAGCAACTAACTGCAAATAAGGCTATTTTCCAATCTTTTTCTTTAGAATCTTTTGTTCCCAATAAATAAATTAATAAAAATATAAGCATAATTACTATACTTTGAAAAATTCTATACACATTTAAATCAATGTGACATAGAAAGATTTCATAGAAGAAACCTAAAATTCTTCCACCCCAATGCATGTAATGAAGTCCTAAAAATTTTAAGATATCAAAAAATCCAAATGAAGTTCCTGATACACCTACATTTACTTCATAAGATAATGATAGATATCCAAAATCATCATGATATAAAAATACTAAAAAGTGTTGTGCTATTAAATAAATTAGAAATATGCTGAATACTAAAATTATTTTCCAATTTTGTTTTATTTTTTCCATCATTTTTTCTCACCTAAATTTTCATTTATATTGATATTCCAAACTTTTTCTAAAAACTCATATCGTTTCTTAATTTGCTTTTTTTGAAATTCATTTAAGCCATATTTTTTTTCAATCTCAGTATGAATTTTTTTTATTTCATTAAAATGCGCTTGTTTTTTTGTTACTGAAGTTACATTACTTCCATGAATACGATAATAATTACAAGCTTTATTTGTAAAAGCAACATCCCCGTTGTTCATAAGTTCTAAATAAAACATCCAATCTCCAGCTTGTTTTAGTTGTTTGGATTTTTCAAAAATATTTTTGTAATCATCTTTTTTTAAAAGAGCTGAAGATACATTTGCAATAGTACAATTTAAAAATGCATAATCTTCTATTTCTTTTTTTCCATTTATAATGTAGTTATGATTCCAATGACCAGAATTTTGTATATCAATTTCTTTTTTGATTGAGGAAACTAATATTTTCCCAATTGCGTCAATCATAGATGTATCACAATAGCTAATCATTATATTATGTTTTTTTTTAATTGGTTTTATTAATTCTTTTAAAAGATTTTTATTACAATAATCATCAGCTTCACAAATCCATATATAATCTCCACTTGCTAAATTAAATCCTTTTTCCCATTGAATAAATGGAGACCCGCTATTTTCTTTGTTGTATACTTTTTTTATTTTTATATAGGGATCAATTACTTCTATTATTTTATCTATTAATTTACAGCTATTATCTTTTGAATTATCATCTAAAAAAATAATTTCATGAATTTTTACTTTTTGTCTTAAAATACTTGTAACTCGTTGTATCAAAAACTTTTCATAATTATAATTTGGAATTACTACTGATATTTTTGGATATTGATTTTTTTTTCTAGCTTGCTCTTTTGCTAAGTTTAATATATCTTCCATAGAATCATTTATTAATGGTATTGTTTGAAATTTCTTTTTTATAAAATGGTATAAAGATATAAAATGGTTTGTAATTGAAAAGCACTTATGAAATTCTAAAAATAGTAACAAGCGATAATAATATCCAGTTTTTCTTCCTGAGTTTTTATAAAAATCATTTAAGAATTGATTATTTAAAATATTATATTTTTTCGTTTTTTTATAAAAAGTTTTTAAAACTTTTTTTCGTTCTTTTGCATTTGAAATTTTTGTTATCTCATAGAAAAATAATAAAATAATCTGATTAAATATAATTGCATCTTTTATTTTGGTATCTTTATTTTTTATTTTTTTTAAGGTATGATCTACTCCATAGCAGATGTCAAACTTCTTTTCTGTAAACTCCGAATTTTGAATAGAACTTTCTCTTTGAATATAATAATAATAACTATCTTTTACATATGATACTTTTTTTGCTTTTAATATTAAAGGTATTACTACTGCAATATCTTCATTTATTTTGCCAACATCAAACGGATCTGGATCAAAAAGACTTTTTAAAAATAATTTGTTACAGCAAGATGCTGCTAAACCAACATTAATGTATGATAATTTACCTTCTTCTTTTTTATTACAACATTCACAAATTAATGATGTACCATCTTTTTCAAAAATACTTTTTATGTCACACACTGCTATTTCTGATTCTGAACTTTTTATACAATGCATTAATTTTTCATAATAATCTGGATCAATGTAATCATCTGAATCAATAAAACCAACATAAGTTCCACTAGATTTACTAAGTCCTAAATTTCTTGAATATGCTAGACCTTTGTTTTCTTTATTTGAAAAAAGAAGAATACGAGAATCCTTTTTTTCATATTCTTCTAAAATATTTTGAGTATTATCTTTAGAACAGTCATTTATAATAATGATTTCTAAATTTTGATAACTTTGTTTTATTAAAGAATCTATACATTTTCTAATATATTTTTCTGTATTGTATGCACAAACAATAATGGATATTTTTTCTTTTTTCATAATAACTCCTATCGCATTTTAATTTGTAAATATAAATCTAATTTTTTTATGTTTTTCATTTTGATGTAATGTAGTAATTTTGTTAAATGATATTCTTTTAAGTATTCTTTTACATAAGGGTTTGTTTCAATATCTTCAAATTCTTCAATATAATCGCAAAATAATTTGTAGTATTTCATTCTTTCTTTTCTTTTTTGTTTGCATATTATAAAAATTAATAATCCAATAATTTGATGTGTATAAATACTTCCTTTTATTTCAGTTATGTGTTTCGCATTTATTTTCTCTAAATGTTCAAAACAATTTTTTATTGCTTCAAATATTACAAATCGCTTTTCATTAAATGCACTATTTTGGATTGACCCTGTTCTTTGATAATAAAAATAAAATGGTGAATCAACATGTTCTATTACTTTCGCTTTTTCAAATAAAATAGGATTAGTTGCTAGATCTTCATTATTTTTTCCTTCTGGGTATTCTAGATCTTTCATCAAATCTCTTTTAATTAATTTATTACAAGAAGTAGCCATTAACGGATTATCAACTAATTGCAAGAATTCATCTTCCCTATCGTAATTTTTCATAGAAAAGAATATTCTTTCACCGTTATCGAAATCCTCTACCATGTCACAATATACAATATCAGCATTTGTTTCTAAAGCCTTTTTTAACATAGTAACATACATATTTGGAGCAACATAATCATCAGAATCCAAATAAATGATATAACGACCTTTTGAAAATTTTTTACCATAATTTTTAGCACTTGATAGTCCACCATTTTTTTTGTGATGACCAAAAACAATGTTAGGATATTTTTTTTCGTATTCATCTATTATGCTTTTACTATTATCTGGACTACCATCATTAACAATGATAATTTCCGTTTTAGGCGGTATTTTTACTAATACTGAATCAAGACATTTTCGCAAGTACTTCTCTGTATTATATACAGGTACAATGATTGATAATAATATTTCGTCTTTTACTTTTGATTTTTTTAATATTTCTTCAAAAGGAATTTCTAATAGTCTTATTTCTTCTTCTCCAAGCATAAACCGTCGTTTTAACATACTACGATATATATCTATTTTTTCTAATACATCATTACTTAATTTATGATTGTTTATAATCATATTTTGAATTTTCAAAACTTCTAAATAGTGTAAATCGCCTTTAGTTGTTAAAGTTACACTTTTACTATGCATGCGGTGATAGTTTAATGATTTATGATTATACGAAAGACTTCCATGTTCTAAAACTTTAGCATAAAAGTACCAATCTCCTGATAGTTTAAAATCTTCAGCTTCTTTTAAGTATTTTTCATAAGGAATATCTTTTCTTCTTTTAAATATTACTGAGGAAACATTTGCTATTGTATTGTTAATACAAAGGGTACTTTCTATTTCTTTTTTTCCAGTTTCAATATAATCTTTATTCCATTTTTCTGTATGAAAAATATCTATCCATTCTCTTAAATTGGACATTAATAACTTATTATTTTCGTCTATTGTTAAAGATTCTGTATAAGATAATATAACGTTTGGATCTTTAAATGCATTCATAGCTTTTTCTAATAATTTTGGATGAGCACTGTCATCTGCTTCACAAATCCATACATAATCTCCATTTGAAACTTCAAAACATTTTCTCCACTGAGCGAAAACACCACTATTTTTTTTGTTGGGTAAGAATTTGACGGGAAGATTAGGATACTTCTTTTTTATGTCTTTTATTTTTTCTTCTATAACTTTCACACTATTGTCTTTTGAAACATCATCTAAGATGATTAATTCAGAAATTTTATAACTTTGGTTTAAAATAGAATCTATTCTTTCTACAAGATAGTTTTCATAGTTGTAATTTGGAACAATTACAGAAACTTTTTCATATCCTTTTTGTTGAGGTTTTATCCACTTTTTATTGATTGAAATTTTTGATTCGTATACTTGTGGAATATTTTCATAAATCGTTAAAATTAGTAGTAGGAATACTGGTATCATAGAATTTACTATTACTATTTGTTCTGATTTTAATAAAAATGCAAGTAAAAAAAATAGTAAAACAAATCCTCGGCATAAATATCCCATTTTTCTTTCTTTATGATAGAAGGAATATATCGTACCAATAACAGATATTGTAATCAATATTAATAAAAGATAAATGCTAATATTATTCATAGTTATATCTTTTATTGGTAACCAACTCACTTTTGCAATAGGTAAAATTATATATCCTATTAACATAGCTGGTGATAATTTTATCGCACTTTTAATTCCTCTTTTACGTGAAATTATGAATAATAAAAATAACATATTTAAAATAGTTAAGGCACTTACTTCAAAAACAAGAGATAAGAAAAAGCCAATTAGAAAAGTGAAAATGTAATTTTTCTTACGATATATTGCAAGATCATCAAATAGTGTTGTAATGTATAACGATAAATTTACTACAAAAGGAATCATAATCGTATTTAGATTCATAGAAGAAAAACTAATGAAATTAAATATACTTAACAAAATTAAACTAAAAATCCATTTCACTTTGTCTTGTTCTTTTCGAATAAATAATGAAAAAAATACTCCTGATAATATTTGGATTATGAACAAAAGAAATAGTTCATTTTTCCAACAATTTATCGAAAAGAACAAAAAGATTATAGTATTTATTACTAAAAAGATGAAATAACAAGATATTATCTTTTTGCGATTTATTGTAATCATTTTAAGAACATTATGATAAATTATATTTAATATTAAGAAACTTAATATTCCTATTAAAATAGTTAACCAAAAAGAGAATGGTGATAAGCTTTTATATAAGCAATAACTTGCTATACTTATTGTTATTATATATATCATTTGAATTAAAGTTAAAATTTTTTTGTTCATACTTTTTTTTCCTCCAGCATTATAGTTTTAAGTAAATTCAATGATCGAACAATTTCTTGATTTCGAAAAATCATCTTTTTTCTATTTTGATTTTGAAAAGACAAATTCAGTGAAGCACCTTCTTTGTGAAATACTTCTAAAGATTTTTCATAATATGATATTAAATTATTTTTTTGACGACGATATTCTAAAAATTCTTCTTCATGATATAAAAATGTTTCATTATAAAAAATGTCAGAATATTTTTCATAATATTTTTTTGAAAATATGATGCAACAGCCATGTAC
>CAJUNF010000034.1 GCA_910587775.1 uncultured Bacilli bacterium
TTAATTAATAGAAAACCCATAGAAAAAATCTATGGGTTTGTCTACACTCTGAAAATAGGAATTCTTTTAAATTCCTATTTTACAAAGTTACATCTCACTTAATATACGTAAAGCTTCTTTTAGTTGTGTATCAACAACCTCTTCTCCTTCATTAGGCATCAATATTTCCACACTAACATCGGGACGTATTCCAACACCATCAATACAATCTCCATTTGGACGTAACCAACGAGCAGTAGTATATTTTACCATAGATCCATCATCCAAATTTTTAGTTTGTTGTACCTTACCCTTTCCATAACTAGTCTCTCCAATTAAAGTAACACTAGCATGATAACTATCTTTTAAAGAGGCTGCAAGGATTTCAGATGCAGAAGCCGTTCCTTCATTCATAATAATTGCAATAGGATAATCCTTCTTTTCATCTGTTTCATCATAAAAAGCTACAGTTCCTTCTTTCTCAGCTAAAGAATAAATAACTTTTCCCTTTTCTAAAAACATATTAACAATCTCAGAAGCTTGAGATAAATATCCACCTGTATTATTTCGTAAATCCAAAACCAACGAATTCATTTCCTGACTTTCTAAATCATTTAAAGCATCTTTCACTTGAAGTGCTACAGTATCAGAAAAAGTAGAAATAGCTAAATACCCGATATTTTTATCCTCAACATTTACCAGTTGATAACTAATAGCTGGTACAATTAATGTCTTAACCTCCAATTCAAATTCTAAAAGTTCTTGATTACGTAAAATACTCAATACTACTTTCTCTCCACTTGTTTTTTGAATCATCAAAGCAATTTCATCACTATTCTTATTTGTAACATCCTCACCATTAATTTTAACAATTTGATCTCCAGCTTCCATTCCAGCTTCTTTCGCAGGAGAATCATCAAAAATTTTATAGATAACATTATTATCAATAATTTGAACACCAATGCCTTTGTATGATCCATTTAATTTTGAAGCTAAAGAATCTGATTCATCTTTATTTAAATAATCTGAATAATCTTCCCCCAAATAATTAAACATAGCTTTCATAGCTTCTTCAAGCATTGCTTTTTTATCAATATCAGTATAATAATCACCAATCAAAGAAGCATAAACTTTTAAAAATTCCTTCAAATTTTCATCTTGATTTAAATCACTACCACTCACATGATTCGTAATTCGATTATTATTATACATAATTACACCAGTAGTCAAACTAGTTAATAAAGATGTAATAATTACAATAATAATCAATTCTTTTAATTGAAAACCAGATTTATTCTTCAATTTGTGTACACCTCTTCTATTTTTACTTAAACATAATATCATAAATAAAATTCAAAAAAAAGAATTAGCTATTTTTTTTCTTAGTTACTGCTAATTCCTTTTGAATACTTGCTTCATTCTCAATATATTTTTCTACTTTACCATTTTTAATACGAAGTAGAGTTATTCCTTTAAATTTAAAATCAGACACTTTTTTTGCATTAGGATTACTTACTCCAGAATCCCCAACAAAATAATCTTTATTAAGAGGACTACTTAAATCAACATGATACACTTTCAAAGCATTCTCTTGATTCTGAGTATAATTTGTTGATACAGAAGAATAATAAACAGCATTTGTTGCTTTCTCATCATATACAAAAACATAATATTCCTTTTCTGGACGATTTAATATTGTACCAACAATTGCTCGTTCACTATTAATTGCACCATTATTATAAGATACTTCAAATAGACTTTTATCCATAACAAATAATTTACTAAGAAAGTACACTGATATAACACAAGCTATTACAACAACTAACACTATAAAAAAATGTAACATTTCCTTTTGTTCTTCTGTTTGATAAGTTATCTTTTTTTGTTGTTTCTTCATTTTTTTCACCACTCACATTATAACAATCAAACAAAAATTTGTAAACTTTTTTAAAAATTTACCTAACAACTTATAAAAAACTACCATAGGTAGCTTTTTAAAATTTTACTTTTCATTAGAAACAGGCCCACTAACAACACTTGTTGCTTGATTCATATTTTTAGCAATATTTAAAATCTCATCACGAGTTAAATCATTTCCAGCTAAATAATAACTTACATTATTACTTGTCCAATAAAGTGAATTTTCACTTAAAGCTGCTACAGTATCATTAAGCATTAATGGATCTCCATAAACTGGAATAATTTCAAATTCATTACTTGCCATTGCTGCTTCTTCAACTAACACAAAGCTCTTATCTCCACCAAAAGTTAATATAACTCTTTCTCCATTGTCTGTATCAACTTTATCTTTTCCAGAAAGATATGTATTACTTGGAATATAAAGTGGATAAATAATATCTTCTAATTTACCTGTAGTTGCAGATTTACAATTACTTCCTTCACATTTAGATTCCGTTTCATTTTTACAGTTTTTATCTTTTGCAGGATCACAAGTTTCCTCTTTTTTACAAGTTTCATCGTCTTCTTCACATTTACTTTCGTTACTAGAAACACTATTATTTTCTGTGTTACTATTACCATTATTATTTGCTTCATTATTAGATGAGCCATTATCTGTTTCTTTAACAAAATCTTCTAATTTAAAATCATCTTCTGATAATCCAGCTTTTAAATCAACACTACCAACAGTTACTTTTACCTTTAAAGCATCACTAGCATTATAAACTTCTACTTTATTTAAATTCATATCCTTATCCAAAGTAACTTTCTGATAAATTAAATCAGAATTATTAGGATAATTTACTTTTGATTTTACTACATATTTAGAATCTACTTGTTCCATACTTACTTCTGCATCATTATTCATATCTGTTATAATTGCTTTTAATAAGTAAGATTGACTACTGTTATCTGGCCATTCACTTTGAAATTTAAAACTTTTATTTAAAGATGGTGTAATGACATAAACGCCATCATTATTACGCAGAATGACTTGTTCATGATTATTCGTTTGATTTACGAGTAACACTTTATAAAAGTTATCCTTTAAATAATTAGCTTCTACACTGTAAGTAAAAGTGTCTTCATCGCTATAAATTTCCATTGTTCCTTTAAGAACATAACTTTTGGAATTATTAACAGTATTAGTAAATTCTTTTACTACATCTGCACTATCTTTCTTTCCACAACCAGTTGTCATAAGTAAAATTGCAGCACACAAACACCAAAACTTTTTCAAACTATACATCTCCCTTTTCTACTTAACTATATTTGATATGAAAAAAAATATTCATGTATAAAATTCATTTTTTGACAAACAATATAAACAAAGGAGTGAAAGAATTTGGAAATATTACATAAAACTTGTTTAATATTTACAATTATTGGAGCTATAAACTGGGGACTAATTGGATTTTTTGATTTCAATTTAGTAACAACCCTTTTTAAAGAATCAAGCATGATCGTAAATATTATTTACGGTTTAGTTGGTATCTGTGGCTTAGTTAATATTCTTCTATTATTTAAGCATTATACTGATGATCCAATTAAATAAATTAAAGTTTACAAAAGAAGAAGTAAATAACATGAAAAAAAGTCTGTCTAATTATTGACTGACTTTTTTATATCTTAACATAAAAGTAACACTAATTATTTTTAAATAAACTTCTTGCACGTTTCACTTGTTTTTCTGTTAACGTCTCCAAATAAGGTTCTGGATTTATATTTGGCTCTGATAATATAATTCTTTCAAATACTTTAAGTAACTCTTTATCAAAACCAAAGAAATCAAAATGATCTAAATATTCATAAAAATTTTTCAAACTAAGACGATAAAAATTCCCATCTAAGATAAAATTTAAAATCGTCATAATATAACAATAAATTTCTGAGTCATTATTTGGAATAACATACCCACCACAAGCACCACTTTTATTTACTTTATATTTCTGTGGATCACATTGAACCAAAGAACTCATAGAAGCATATCTAGAAGGATAAACTCCATTGTGTCTTATTTTAGAACTATCTAAATCTATTACATCAAGTTTACCCTTACTTAAATTAACAATAAAATTAGATTCATGAATATCATTCAAATAAAAATCTTTTAAAGAACTATTTTGACGAACCAATTGTAAATCTTCCAAAATTAAACCTATTTTTCTTAAATAATAAACTTTAGCTTTAAAATTAATTTTTGGAGAATTAAGTAATGTAGCTAAATTCATTCCCCTTACAAAAGGAATTGTAAAACCAATTACATTACCATCATAAACACCTAAAGTATCAGGAATATGCAAATATGAAGGCAAATACTCTTTATAAAAATCTAGCATATTAATAGTATACATTTTAAATGCAAAATACTCTCCCTCTAATTCATTTAAAATCTTTAATACTTTATGTTCCCCATTAGTCCAGATATCATAAATTTTACCCTCTGAATTGCAAATTTCTTGACCTAATCTTAACGATTGTAAATTATCATACTCTTTTTTTGAAATTGTAGTTACTTTCATATTACCCTCTAACCCCTTTTTTCTTATTAAAATAACATAAAAATTGAAATAAAGATAGTATTTTTAAAATATATTAATAATTTTTTCTTCTTTATCTACATCAATTTGTAAGGCAGCTGGCATTTTAGATAATCCTGGCATAGTCATAATATCCCCTAAATACACTACGATAAAACTAGCACCAGCTGAAACATGTAAATCTCGAACTGTTATAGTAAAATCTTTTGGATACCCAAGTAAATCCTTTTGATCACTTAATGAATACTGCGTTTTAGCAATACATAAAGGATACTTAGCAAAATATTTTTGATACAACTCCAACTTTTCTAAAGCTTCTTTCGAATACTTTACTTCTTTTGCATGAAAAATTTTTGTTGCTACCTTTTCAATTTTGGTTGAAATTAAATCATCATCATTATAACAAAGTTCTAACGAAGGATTTTGAAGTGTTAAAATTTCACGAGCTAAATCAATAGCCCCTTCTCCACCTTTTGCATGAACATCATTTAAAATACATTTTGCTCCATAACTTTCTACAAATTGAACCACTTGATTAATTTCTGATGATGTATCTGTAGCATATCGATTAATCGTAACAAGATAAGGAACAGATAGTACTTTCATATTATCCATATGTGCACGTAAATTTTCCATTCCTTTTGCTAAAGCATCTAGATTTTCTTTTGTAATATCTTCCATACATACTCCACCATTATATTTTAATGCCTTAATAGTGGCTACTAAAACAACCGCTTTCGGTTTTATATCATTCATTCTACAAATTATATCTAAAAACTTAAAACCTCCTAAATCGGACCCAAAACCAGCTTCTGTGATAACCAAAGGAGATAACTTTCTTGCTAATTTAATAGCACTCACAGAATTCACACCTGGAGCAATATTAGCAAATGGTCCTCCATGAATAATAACTGGATTTTCTTCCAAAGTTTGAACTAAATTAGGTTTCATAGCATCTTTTAAAAGAGCAAGAACTGATCCTGTTATTCCAAGATCCTTTACTCTTACAAAATCACCATTCTTATTTTGCGCAACAATAATTTGATCTACTCTCTTACGAAGATCTTCTAAATCTTTGCTTACACAAAAAATTGCCATAATCTCGCTTGCTGCAGTAATAGTAAAATGATCAATACGTGGTTGACCATTTATATTACCACCTAATCCTACTTGTACCTCACGAAGTGCCCGATCATTCATATCCATTGTTCGTTCAAAATAAATTTTATCTATATCAATATTAAGTTCATTTCCATGTTTTATATGATTATCAATGATAGCACTTATTAAATTATTAGCACTAGTAATAGCATGAAAGTCTCCATTAAAATGTAAATTAATATCTTCCATTGGCAATACTTGTGCATAACCACCACCTGTAGCACCACCTTTAATACCAAATACAGGTCCCATAGATGGCTCTCGTAGTGTTAATAAAGATTTTACTTGAAGACGCCAAAAAGCATCATGTAAACCAATTGCTACAGTAGTTTTACCCTCACCAAATGGAGTAGGATTAATTGCTGTAACTAAAACCACTTCTCCATTTTCACTTTTATCTATCTTCTCTATTTTTGCTTTATACTTTCCATATAAAACTAAATCATCTTCTGATAATCCTATTTTAGAAGCAATTTGACGAATATCAACCATTTTTTTACTCTGAGCAATTTCATAATCTTTTAACATAATTTCATCCTTTCTCATCCATTACATATTTCCTAAAGTGTATCATACTTTAAATAAAAAAAAATGACTTTTTTGTTAAGTCATTTTTTAACCTTGCGAAATACTGATTTTAACTTTTGTAGTTACCACATAAGATACTCTTGGATCATCACTTTCAATTACAACATCTACATCATATTCTCCAGCTCCATATCCAGATAAATCAGTATAAGCAGAAATATTATCAGTATTAATAGAATCAATTACAGATTGAACACCTTTTACTTGTACAGGAACATTTATTGTACCCACTAAATTAGCTTTTAAGCCACTTCCTAAATTACGATATCCAATATTTGTAATATCTAGTGTTTTTTGTTTTTCATCACCAAAACTTACTACAACTTTTGCATTTTCTTCACTAATATGACGAACACCATTTGGTTTTGCAATAGTTACATTATAAGTTTTTGCTCCATTATTACCTTGATTTGTTACATCAATCGTAACAGGAATACTCTTAATTTCATCAATAATTGATTTTTCTCCATAAATAGTTAGAGAATAACTACTCTTACCATTAATTGTAATAGATGAAATCGATTTACCAGTAACCAAATCACCAGTTGCTAAAACCTTAATTGGTACAACAGTAGAATAAGTACCAAGTGTAATAGACCCTGTAATCGTTGTTGGCACTACCTCAATATTTGGTAAAATAGCTCCATTAGAATCATACGCTACAAGACGAATATCTGAAATATCATAAGAGCCTGCATCTATAAAACGTTTATTACTTAAATCAATTAATGCTTTTACAGTTGCAACCTTATCTAAAGATTCACGACTACCCTTAATAACAACTTCTGTTTTATCAAGTTCAACAGCATCCACACTTAATTTCTCATCTAACTTATTTACATTTAATAACTCATAAGAAACATTAGTCCAAACTTGACTTTCTTTTTTCTTAATTGTCACAGTAACATAAGAAGGATCTAATTTATAACTAATATTATCAACTGTTTGATTATAACTTAGTGGAACACGTACTGGAGTATCGCTTGCTTCATAATCAGTTAAATCTAAAACTACATCATGATCTCCTAATTGTTTTGCCAAATAAATAGAACTTTTACGACCAGTTAATATAATATCAACTTGATCAACTAACCCCTCCACTACATAAGCTTCCTTATTATATAAAACATTTACAGACTGATTAGATAAAATCTCTGCTTCATTTTCTACTAAGGTAATAACTTGAGAATCTACTAAAAAGAAAATACCAACTGCAAATACTAAAGATAAATAAAGTAAAATATTAGGTCGACTCAAAAAACGTTCAATACTACTCGGATTATTTTTCAAACGATTTCCAACATTATAAACAAATCGACTAATAGGAGTAACAATAATCTTATCAATGACACGATAAATTGCTTTGAAAAAATTTAAAATAGCTTTTAATAACTTACTCATTTTCTTCCTCCTCACGATTCAAATCTGCTTCATAAAATACTTCCGTTTTTGGTTTTAATTCATCTATTAACTTCATACGGAATTCATCAAGAGTAAGATTATAGTTAAGTTCACCATTACTTGCAATACTAATTCTTCCATTTTCTTCACTAACAATTAGTGCAATTGCATCAGACTCTTCGGCAATACCCAAAGCAGCACGATGTCTAGTACCTAATCTTTTATTAATATTTGGATTCATACTTGTTTTAAATACTGCGCCTGCACAAGTAATTCGGTCCCCTTCTAAAATAACTCCACCATCATGCAAAGGACTATTTGGAAAAAACAGATTACATAATAATTCACTAGAAACATCTGCATAAATTTTAGTAGCTGGTTCAATATATTCAGAAAGAGAAACATCTCGTTCAATAACAATCAAAGCTCCCATACGATTACGTTTTAAATATTCAATTGCTTCCATAATTTCACAAATAATTTTCTCGCGTTCATCAACCGTTAGTATTTTATGTCTACCAAGCAAATGCGTTCTTCCAATACTTTCTAAAACGCCACGTATTTCTGGTTGAAAAATAATAATAATTGCAATTGGTCCCCACTCAATTACATATTCAAGCAATAACCCAACAGTATACAAATCTAAAATATTACTAACAATCTTAATAGCTAAAATAAGTAAAACACCTTTTAAAATTAAAACCATTTTTACATTATTTTTAATATTTTTTAAAATAAAATAAAACAATAGCCAAACTATACAAATATCAAAAATCTTTGTTAATATTGCCCAAAGACCAGCCAATGTCATTTCACCACTCCTCTTTATTTTGCTTATATATTATACCATTATTAAATAGCTTAGTCCATAATTAAAAAACTAGAACGATAAATATAAAATAAAACAAAAATACTAGCAAACACTAGTATTTAAAATCATAATTTTTTCTCATTATTATTTTTTCTTTTACAAATATAATTATCTGGACAAACAACAACAGATATAGGATTAAAAACACTTACTTCATAAGTATAAAGTGAGTCAAATGTATACCCTTTAATTTCTGAATGAGGAAAATTGTTTAAATAATCCTTTTCAAAAGAAACCAAAGATCTCATAGATAAAGATTGTACTTTCTTATTCATTTCATAGCTAGCATAACTTAAATCTTCTACAGTCTCACCATTTTTTAAGGATTCACGACATTTTACTTGAACAGCATTATATTGACTAACTACTTGAGAAATCTCCTCTACAGGAACAAAATCAAGCCCTACTGCTTCAAATAATATCTTTCGTACCTCATCAATAGAACAGTAACGTAACTTTAATGGAAGCACAGTAAATGGATATCCAAATGCCATAATCATAGTAGGTAACTTTGATTCATCTACCTTTTCATGTAAACTTTGAAAATTTGGAAACAAAAGACTCATAATTCGTTTTAACTCTTGCATAGCTTCAATAATAACTGCTTTTTCTATAAGATTATCATTTGATAAAATAGATTGCATTGCTTGCATTCTAAGATTACACTGCTCTTTTAATAAACCATTTTCACATTCTTCATAAAACATTTGAGATTCTTTATAACATTGTGTGTAATAAAGTTTCATCCACTCTTTTCGTGCTTCAAAACTATAAAAATTTTTTAATTCAGTAATATCCATATATACACATCCTCTATTTACCTAAAATTTCAAAAGAACCATTTGGATTAGTTAAATTTTGACCCATTTGATTTTGCATATTATTTTGCCCAACTTGGGTATTTGTTATATTTTGATTATTATAAGTCATTTGATTTGTATTACCAGTAAAACTATTATTTGTAGAAACCATATTAGACTGATCAATAATCGTATTATTTGTTGGCCCCATTTGTACTGCAAAATCATGATTTTGTGTTTTTACTGCATCTCCTATCGTCTTATTTTGTGCAGAAACAGCTAACATTTCTAAATTTTTCGCAAGTTCTTGAGGACTATCAAAAATGCTTACTTCTTTATGTTCTTTACTATCTACAATATATCCAATTAACGAAAAAATCAAAATAATTGTAATTACCAAAAACCACATATAATTCCCCACTAAAAAATCAATTACAAAATCCATAATAACCTTCTCCTTTTATTCTTAAGAAATAGATAACTTTTGATTCATTGGTTGTATCTGAATCCAAGTATTTCCATCATTTAAAACTAATTCTGACCCATCCATATAAGTATAAACTGTTTTTGAATCACGCGATTTTTTTGAAAAACGTATTTTAACAGCTACTCCGTTAGTAATATAATACCCTGTTCCAGATTTTATATTATCTAAACTTTGTCTTCCATAACTATCAATTGTTTGATTTGGAATCTGATAAGTAATAATATTTTTAACCCTATATTGCTCTTTTGTTACATAATCTTGATGAACTTTATCATTTACGTATCTTAAATACGTTTTACTGTTTTCATCATATACATACTTTGTTTGTGTTCCACTAGAATATGGAATCAATACTTCATTAGCAACTTGTACTTGATCTTCCAAAAATTCAATTTCATTTACAGAATAAGAAAATAAAAAATCTTTTTTTCTGTAATCACGATAATTCATATCTTTAACAGCTTTTTCTAACTTCTCCATACTTGTAAATGCACGATGTTCACTTGCTACATTTAACGAATTATCTTTCCAAAAATAACGATCTTGATAAAGACCATTAATATTTTGAATTCCATATTTAGTTATATCATTTTTAGCTTGATCACTAAATCCCCAATGAACAAAATAAGCATCATTTTCCATTGCATAATCTAAATAATAGGGTCTTGCACTTCGAATAGGTCCAATACGTTCTGTATTAGTATTAGAATACATTGCGAATAATCGAGTAATTCCGCCCTCCACAATCATCTCATATACTAAATAAGCATCCTGTAATCCAGAATGAAGATTTCTTGCCACACCGATATTGTTAATCATAACACCATACGATCTAGACGTAGAATTCTCATCTATAATTTGAACTTTAGGTTTTTCTTCTTCATAAGTTGTATCAGGAAGTATCTTAGGACCATTATAAAAAATACAGTACCCTAAAATTAGAAAAACTGATAAAACTAAGAAAAAAGAAAAACAAATAATTCCTTTTTTAAAAGATGATTTCTTATGCTTTTCTCTCATAAACATCACCTATTCTGATAAAATTATAACATGAAAAAGAATTGTTTACATTCTCTATTCTTTAAAACTGTAAAGTAAGTGTTATTCTGACATTTTCGGAATCTTTTTTAAATAAGAGCCAGGTAATTCATCACGAACCGCTCTTGTATCTAAATAATTTGAAAATGATGTATCACCATAACCTAATTCTTTTAAATTTCCTTCAATAATTTGTTTGCAATATAATGGTAAGGAATGTCGATCATTATACAACATAGCTTTATCAGGAATATGACTAAAATATGAAAAGTATTCAGGAAGACATAGATATTTTGGTTTACTACCCTTTGGATAAATCGTAATACCTGTTCCATATCCATTAGAAAATAGCTTTTTATAAAACTTATCTTGATTCTCATCTAAATCCATTTTACATAACTTTAAAAAATAATTTTTTGCATCTACTCTAAATTTTTCATCTACAATATATATATAAGTATACCATTTTCCAGAAAGACAAAAATCTACACTCTCTATTTGAGGAACAATTCTTTTTTGATACTTCATAGCAAGAAAATAACACATAGAAGGAACAAGTACATCTAATTCTAACAAAAAGCACTTTTCTACTTGCGCCACTTTATGAATAGCATTATCTAAATCTTCTTCGTAAAAAGGAGAAGCTGTATCTGGATTTTTTTTAAGGTATTCCAAATAACCTTTCGCATGTTTTAATACTTCAATCATTTTTATCACCAATTCCACGTATTATACCATGAAAAAAGAGATTTAAAAGCCTTTTCTTACTTCTCGCTCCAAATCTCTTTTTTTAATACTCTCTCTTTTATCAAATAACTTTTTACCCTTACAAACTCCAACCAAAATTTTCACATGATTTTTCTTAAAATATAATTTTAATGGAACAAGAGTAACACCATCTTGTACTACCTTTTCTTTTAAAGAACGTATTTCCTTTTTATGTAGTAACAATACTCTATTTCTTCTCTCTTCATGATTAAACTGATTTCCTTCAAAATAAGGAGCTATGTAAAGATTTATAATAAAAGCTTCTCCATTACGGATTAATACATAACTATCTTTTAAATCAACAGAACCTTTTCTTATACTTTTAATCTCAGTTCCTGTTAAAACAATGCCAGCTTCTTTTTCTTCCAAAATAGAATAATCAAAATAAGCTTTTTTATTTTTTACTTCTATCATTCATATCACCTACTAGCTGAAAATCAATCATCGCAGTTTCTTTTGAAGCAGCAACACAACAAACACGTACACTATCTCCTATGCGATAAGTCTTTTTAGTATTATGACCTATCAGTGATAAACATTCAGGCACATAATTATAAAAATCACCTTTTAATGTCTGAACATGAACAAGTCCTTCAATCAAATTAGGAAGTTCTACAAAGAATCCAAAATTAGTTACAGTAGAAATAATCCCATCATACTCTTCACCAATATGACTTTCCATATACTCTGCCATTTTCATATCATTTACATCACGCTCTGCTTGATCAGCAGCAACTTCTCTTTCACTAGAATGAGCAGTAACCTCTACTAAATTTTGTTCCAAATATGAAATGGTACTCATCGAATAATCTTGATCTACCAAATATTTTTTTAATAAACGATGTACAACCAAATCTGGATATCTTCGAATCGGACTAGTAAAATGTGTATAAGCTTTACTTGCAAGACCAAAATGACCAATATTATCTTTACTATATTCTGCTTTTCTCATACTACGTAATAACAAACTAGATAAAATTTTAAATTCTGGTTTCTCATCAAGTTCATCCAGCAAACTTTGCATAGCCTTTGGAGTTAAATCTGTAGTTTTTGTTTTCAACTCATAACCAAGTAATTTTACTAAATTAACGAAATCATCAATTTTTTCACTATTTGGTTTCCCATGAACTCGGTATACAAAAGGAAGCTCCATATTATAAATATGACTTGCAACAGTTTCATTTGCTAAAATCATAAATGATTCAATTAATTTTTCTCCATCTTCTCTTTCATCTACTACAATATCAATAGCACAACCATTCTCATCTTGTACAATTCTTGGCTCATCCAAATCAAAATCCATATACCCACGTTCTACGCTTTTCTTCTGTAAAATATGAGCAAGTTCATTCATTTTCTTTAAAATATCAATATAATCTTCATATCCTGAAATAACTTTATCACGCATTAATATCTCATTGACATCTTCATAAGTCATTTTCTTAGAACTTTTAATATAACCAGGATTGATATCATACGATAATACTTCTCCATTTGGACTTACAGTCATTACACAAGACATAGTAAGACGTATTACACCTTCATTTAAAGAACATATTCCATTTGATAATTTATGAGGAAGCATTGGTATTACAGTATCTGCTAAATAACTCGAAGTGCCCCTTTCATATGCAGCATCTCCTAAAGCTGTATTCTCTTTTACATAATGAGAAACATCTGCAATATGAACACCTAACACATAATTTTTTCCATCCATACGAAGACTTAGAGCATCATCTACATCTTTTGTATGTGAGCCATCAATCGTAAATACAATTTCACTAGTATAATCTACACGTCCCTTTAAAGAGGATGCATCTACTTCACTTGGAATATCTAAAAGTTCTTCTTCTACCTCATGGCCAAAATCAGGGTCAATTTGATACTTATATGCAATACTTAAAATATCTACACCTGGATCATCCTTGTGTCCTAAAATCTTTTTAACAGATCCAATATATTTTTTATCATCTAGCTGTCTATCTAAATGCACTAACACTTTGTGCCCTACAACACAATCTTTCGCAGATTCCTGATCAATAATAACGATTAAATCTTTTTTTTCATCATCTAAATGTAAACGGAATTTTCCTTTATGTTCATAGATTTCTCCAACCATATCATGTAAATCTCTTTTTAGTACACGAACAACTTTACCTTCTCTTTTTACTCCAATTCGAGTAATCTCTGCAAGTACAATATCATCATGAGTTGCTCCATTTATCATATCTTCTGGAATATACAAATCTTCTTCTTTCTCTAAAATAACGAAACCATATCCCTTTTTATTTAAAGACAAACGGCCTATTTTTAGACTTGGACAATTCTTAAGTAAAATATATTTATCTTTTTTTGTATGAAAAACTACATACTCTGCTACTAATTCATTCATAGCATCACATAATTCTCTATATTCCTCTACTGTTTTTAAACCTAGTAAATCATTAATCTGCATCATTTCTTTCGCTTCATGAATGTTTTCTAAAATTCTAATAATTTCATCTTTCATATGATCACTCCATTTCATATACACAAGTTTTCTCATGATTTGGATAACTTATTTTTATAATTTCTGAACCAGTTATAGCTTCACCAGTCAAAGGATTTTTAAGCTCCTCATCTAACAAACTATTGGTAATTAATACACTTGTTGTAACTGTACAACCAGAAGCTTTACAAACTTCTTTTTTTTGTTTTATTTGAGGATCAGATAAATCAATATAAGTACAAGCTGCATTTTCTAATAATTCTTTAAAATCATTCACATCTTCATCTTCTCGATTACTAAATAAAGAATTCAAATTATTTGCAATTATAAGCCCCATTAAAACCATAAGTGCAACTGTTGCTATAAGTTCAATTAATGTAAAACCATTTCGCTTATACATATCATCACCTTAAATTTATTATACCCGTTTTTTATACATTTCAAGTGAAATTTATAAAAACTTTACAGAAAATAGAAAAAAAGACTATAACTAGTCTTTCCAGAGTGTTGACAAAGCTCAATACTCTTTTTTATTTTAAAATTTTGTAGTATACT
>CAJUNF010000035.1 GCA_910587775.1 uncultured Bacilli bacterium
GGACTTGTGCGTCGTTTAAATGGGAATTTAAAAGAAAATTATGTAAATCGTTTAAAATATGAACTAGATGTTATAAAAAAAATGGGATTTGATGATTATTTTTTAATTGTTTATGATTATGTTCGTTTCGCTAAAAAAAATGGTATTTTAGTAGGACCAGGTAGAGGTAGTGCTGCAGGATCTTTAGTAAGCTATACTTTAGGAATAACAGACGTTGATCCTATAAAATATAATCTTTTGTTTGAACGATTCTTAAATCCAGAACGAATAACCATGCCAGATATTGATATTGATTTTGAATACATAAGACGTGGAGAAGTAATAAAATATGTAAAAGAAAAATATGGATCAAACTGTGTTGCAGGAATAATGACATTTGGAACCCTTGGAAGTAAAATGGTTTTAAGAGATATTGGAAAGTCTCTTGAATTAGATCAAACACTAATTAATAAATTTGTATCATATATTGATCCCAAAAAAACATTAAAGGAAAATTTAGAAAATCCAGCTGTAAAATTTTATATTGAAAATAATAATGAAATAAAAAAATGGTATCATATTTCCTTAAATGTAGAAGGATTAAAGAGGCATATTTCTACCCATGCGGCAGGCATCGTTATTTCCTCTGTAGCATTAGATGAAGTAATACCAATTTGTATAAATGCAGGTGAAACTTTAACAGGAGTCACTATGTCTTATTTAGAAGATTTAGGACTATTAAAAATGGACTTTTTAGCTTTAAGAAATCTTACAATCATTCAAAATATATTGGATCTAATAAAACAGGATGGAAAAGAAGTGATGGATTTAAATAAAATACCATTAGATGATAAAACTGTATTAGAGCTTTTTACCAAAGCAAATACCATAGGAATCTTTCAGTTTGAAAGTACAGGGATGACTCATTTTCTAGAAAAATTAAAGCCATCTTGTTTTGATGAGTTAGTAGCAGCATTAGCTTTATTTCGTCCAGGACCAATGGAGAATATAGATTTATTCATACGAAGAAAAGAAGGAAAAGAACCAATTGAATACTTACACAAGGATTTGGAAAGTATTTTAAAAGAAACCTATGGTATCATCGTTTATCAAGAACAAATTATGCAGATCTTATCTAAAATAGGTGGATTTACTTTTTCTCAAAGCGATAATATTAGAAGAGCTATGAGTAAAAAGAAAAAAGAAGTAATTGAAAATTTCCGTGTTGAATTTATAGAAGGATCTATAAAAAAAGGATATAAAAAAGAACTTGCAGTAAAAATATATGATTTAATTTTGAAATTTGCTAATTATGGTTTTAATAAAGCACATTCTGTATCATATGCATTGATAGGATATCAAATGGCTTACTTAAAAGTAAAATACCCTATATATTATATAGCTAATCTTTTAAATATGAGTATCAATGCTGTAGATAAAACCAAAGAATATTTAATAGAAGCTAAAAAACAAAATTATGAAATATTACCTCCAAATATCAATGAAAGTCAAAAAGAATATAAAATTAAAGAAAATAGTTTAATATTACCGTTTTCTGTAATAAAAAATTTAGGAAGTGAATCAGCGGATGCAATTATATTAGAGCGTGAAAAAAATGGACCATATGTTGATTTTTTTGATTTTGTTGCAAGAACTTATAGTAAAAGTATAAATAAAAAAACTATTGAATGCTTAATCGATGCAGGAGCTTTTTATACATTTGAAAAATCTTATAATACGTTAAAAGAAAACATTGATTCTGCCATAAATTATGCTACACTAATAAATGACATAGACAACAGTCTTATGAAAAATATGAATGAATTTCTAGTAATGAAACCAGCTTTAAAAAAAGTAGAAGAAAAAGAGATAGACGATCGCATAAGAGAATTTGAAACATTTGGATTTTATTTAAGTAATCATCCTGCAAGTAGATATAACGATCAAAGTTTAACTAAAATAGAAAAAATACCAGCTTTTTTTGATAAATACATTAAATGTATAGTTATCATTGAAAGTATTAAAAAACTAGAAACCAAAAAAAAGGAACCAATGGCTTTTGTTCATGCGAGTGATGAAACAGGAAGTGGCGATTTTGTGCTATTTCATAATGTTGTTTCGCTATTAAATAACCTAAACAAAAATGACTTAGTAATGATCGAAGGGCGTGTCACAAAACGATTTGATAAGTATCAAATTAACGTAACAAATATAATAAAACAGTAAGGAAGTAGTATTATGAATGAAGTAGAAAGATTTTTTCAAAGTATTAATTTTAATCATCCAGAATATATAGAAACTGCAAAGATTTTAAAAGTAATACTACTTAAGAAAAAAGAAATCTTTGAAGTTTATCTTCATTTTGACAAAATTTTACCAATTTCGATTTGTGAAGAATTATTTTCTTGCGCAAAAAAAGGGATTTATGAATCATCTTTGTGTGAATTAAAAATAAGTTATGAAACAATTGATGATCAAGATATAAATGAATATGCTATTTCAATTAAAAATAAAATATTGGAAGAAAAGCCTTCACTGATTCATTTAAAAGATACGGGTGTTACAATAAATGATAAAGTGATAACTTTTGAAGTAACTTCCAAATTTGAAGAAATAGAAATGCAAAAAATGGCAAAAAAAATTCAAGAAGATTTAAAAATGTATGGTCTGGGTAATTATGAAATTGAATGTTTTTTTAATAAAGAATTAAATGAAGAGGTAAAAAAAGAAATAGAAAACAGTAAGAGTAATGAAGCTCCAAAAGAAGTTATTCCTGAAAGAAAAGCAGGGGAACCTATTGTAGGAAGAAAAATAGAAGGAGAACCTACTGTTATCAATAATATTATGGGAGACCAAAAAAATGTAATTCTGGAAGTTTATGTTTTTGACAAAGAAGGAATGGAACGAGAAACGATTAATATTCTAACTTTAAAAATTAGTGATAAAACAAATAGTATTTTAGCAAAAATATTTAAAAAGAAAAAAGAAGAATACAAAGTAGTTGATAAAGCTATAAAAGTTGGAAAATGGTATCGCATTCAAGGAAATATCGAATTTGATAATTTTGCAAAAGATTTAGTACTTGCTATTAGAAATATGGAAGAAATTCCATCAAAAGATGCAATAGTGCAAGACGATGAAGAAGAAAAAAGAGTCGAATTACATGCACATACTATGATGAGTGCTATGGATGGTGTAATTCCATTCGATGAAAAAAATCCAAATAATTTAGTACAGTATGCAATAAAACTAGGACATAAAGCTGTAGCAGTAACAGATCATAACTGTGTTCAAGCTTTTCCTTCACTTTATCATACTGTAAGATCATATAATAAGGGAAAAGAAGGAAATGAGCGCTTTAAAGTCTTATATGGCGTAGAATTAAATGTAGTAAATGATGACGTTGATGTAATTTTTAATCCTAAAGAATATAATTTACTTCAAGATACATTTGTTGTATTTGATACCGAAACAACAGGATTCTATGCTGGAGTAGATCAAATGATTGAAATCGGAGCAGTAAAAATTAAAAATGGAGAAATCATTGATCGCTTTGATGAACTAATTGATCCACATCGAAAGATTCCAAGTAAAATTACAGAACTAACATTTATAACAGATGAAATGGTAAAAGGAAAAGATGATGAAGAAACTGTTACCAAAAGATTTTTAGACTGGGTCCAAGATTTACCAATGGTAGCTCACAATGCCAAGTTTGATATTTCATTTATGAAAGCAGCAGTCCATAAATATGGATTAAAGAAATTTAACGCAACAGTAGTTGATACTATGAGTTTAGCAAGAATTTTAAACCCAGAATGGGCAAATCATAAATTACAAACTTTGACAAAAAAATATAACATTGAATGGGACGAAGAAAAACATCACCGTGCAGATTACGATGCTGAGGGAACAGCACTAGCATTTTATAAGATGAGTAAAATTTTATTTGATCGAAACATCGAAACTACAATGAGCCTTTATGAGTCAATTGATGTAGAATCTTTAGTGAAATTTTCTTATCCTTTTCATGCAACTGTTATTGCTAAAAATAGAGAAGGATTAAAGAACCTATTTAAAATAATCTCCATTGCTAATACAAAATATTTATATAAAAATGATCAACCAAAAATTCCTAGAAAAGAAATCGAAAATTTACGAACTGGATTATTAATTGGTAGTGGATGTATTAACGGAGAAATTTTTGAAGCAGCTATTACTAAAGATGATGAAGAATTAGTAAATATGATGAATTTTTATGATTATATAGAAGTTCAGCCAATGAGTGCTTGTATTCACTTAGTTGGAGAAAATAAAACCTTTAGTACAGAATTAGAATTGCAAAAAAATATCGAAAAAATTATTCGAGTTGCTTACTCAGCAGGAAAACCTGTGTGTGCAACAAGCGACGCCCATCACTTAACAAAAGAAGATAAAATATATCGTGAAATCATAGTAAATCAAAAATTCAATGGTCGGTTACACCCTTTAAATAGAAAAGGAATAAAAGTTCCAGATATGCATCTACTAACAACAAGAGAAATGCTAGAAGAGTTTTCTTTTCTAGAAGAAAGTGTTGCTAAAGAAATTGTAATTAGTAATCCAAATAAAATAGTTGATATGGTAGAAGAAATAGAAGTTATTATTGAAACTGGAGGAATTCCTTTTGCCCCAATTATTGAAGATTCTCAAATGATTGTAACTAATATGGTTTATGATAAGGCAAAAGAATGGTATGGAGATCCACTTCCATTTCATATTGAAGAACGTATTGCACTAGAATTATATGGTGCAACATTTATAGAAGCTGTTAAAAAAAATGTAGGAGAAAAAGAAGAAGAAATTTATGCTCACATGCATGATGTTGTCTTAAAAGGACCAAATGCTGTTCAAGAAGAAATTTATACAAGCCTAAAAAAAGAAAATCCAGATGAGTCAGACGAAGAATTACAAAAGAAAGCGAAAGGAAAAATGACAGCTATAATTGGAGCTAATTTCGATGTAATTTATTTAATTGCTCAAAAATTAGTAAAGCATTCTAATGACGATGGTTTTTTAGTAGGAAGCCGAGGTTCAGTTGGATCTTCTTTTGTAGCAAATTTAATGGGAATTACAGAAGTAAACTCATTAGCACCACATTATAGATGTCCAAAATGCAAAAGAAGTGAGTTTAATAATGATAAAGGAGAACCACTTGGAAATGAATACAAATGTGGTTATGATTTACCAGATCGAAAATGTCCAAATTGTAATTTAAAAATGACAAAAGAAGGTCAAGATATTCCGTTCCAAACATTCTTAGGCTTTAATGCTGATAAGGTTCCAGATATTGATTTGAATTTTTCGGATTTAAATCAAGCTTCTGCGCATGAATATACAAAGGTATTATTTGGAGTTGACAATGTTTATCGTGCAGGAACAATTGGTACTGTTGCAGAAAAAACAGCTTATGGTTATGTAAGAGGGTATTGTGAAGACAAAAATATCATAATGCGTAGTGTAGAAATTGAACGTCTTGCAAAAGGTTGCACAGGAGTAAAGCGAACAACTGGTCAACATCCTGGAGGAATAGTTGTAATTCCAGGTTATATGGAGGTTTTTGATTTTACGCCATTCCAATTCCCAGCAGAAGATCCAACAAGTGCATGGAGAACAACTCACTTTGACTATCATGCAATTGATGAATGTGTTTTGAAATTAGATATTCTAGGACATACAGATCCAACTCAATTACGCATGATTCAAGATATTACAGGAGAAGATGTTAGAAATGTTCCATTAGATGATAAAGAAACAATGTCCATATTTACAAGTACTAAAGCACTTGGAGTAACACCAGAACAAATTATGTGTGAAACAGGTACATTAGGTGTGCCTGAATTTGGAACTCCATTTACAATACAATTAGTTAAAGATACAAAACCGAAAACTTTTGCTGAATTAATTAAAATTTCTGGTCTTTCACACGGAACAGATGTATGGCTTGGAAATGCACAAGAATTGATTCAAAAAAATATTGTTCCATTTAGTAAAGTTATTGGATGTCGTGATGATATCATGGTCGAGCTTATGTATGGTGGACTAGAACCATTCAAAGCGTTTAAAATTATGGAATTTGTTCGTAAAGGAAAAGCTAGTAAAGACGCTGAAACTTGGAAAGGCTTTGTAGAAATTATGGAGCAAAACAAAATTCCAGATTGGTTTATTAAATCTTGTTTTAAAATAAAGTACATGTTCCCAAAAGCACATGCTGCTGCTTATGTAATGAGTGCATTTCGAATTGCTTGGTTTAAAGTTCATAAACCAGCTATCTATTATGCAACATATTTTTCAACACGTTTTGAAGATTTTGATTTAGAAGTAATGATGAAAGGTTATGATGCAATTAGAGCTAAAATGATAGAAATTCAAAGCAAAGGTTATGATGCGACTAATAAAGATCAAGCTGTATTAGAAACTTTAAAATTATCACTTGAAGCAACAGCGAGAGGATTCAAATTTGGGTCACTAGATATTAATAAGAGTGATGCAACTAATTTCCAAATTGATGAAAAAGATGAACACATATTAATTCCTCCATTTAAAACTTTAGATGGGTTAGGTGAAGCTGTAGCTAAAAAAATTATTGAAGAGCGAAATATAAAACCTTTTTATAGTGTAGAAGATTTCCAAACAAGAGGAAAAGTAAATGCTACAACAATAGAAAAATTAAGAGCACTCGGTCTTTTTGAAGGAATGCCTGAAACAAGTCAATTAAGCTTATTCTAAAAAAGAAGTTCATTGTGAACTTCTTTTTAGCTTACTAAAATTCTTTTACGTGCTCTATCGTCACTTTGTGGTAAAATGATGATTTTTTTATCTGGAACATACATGGCTTTGTTATAAGGTAAAATAAGATTTTGTTCGAAATTGCTATCTAAATTAGAAAAATCATTTTCTTCATAAACTTGAATCAAATTCTCAATTTGTTGTTGAAAATATTGTATTGAAAAAATTACATTAGGATATCTTTGGTAAGCTTGTTGAAACAAATAGGGATAATAAGTATTTGTTTCCTTGACGTAGTCCATCATTTTTTCTTTAGTAAATGCACCTCTCATTGTAAAAAGATTATGAGAGCGGTCACTAAATTTATTTAAAGTTGCCCATATATCTTTACTAATACCATTATAATATAACATCATAGCTAAATTACGATCAGCATATTTTACTTTATATTGTTTCCAATTTAAAATGTTTGCGCTGTGCTTAATATCTTCATTAACATTTAAATCGCTTAAATCTGTTCCACAATCTTCTGGAACATCGTGAAGAAATGAAACCGCTATGGCATTATCGTTTTCAATACCACTTAAAATTAAAAAATAAGCAACTGCCATAGGATGAGTAATATAAGGCAGACCATTTCCTTTTCTAAATTGTCCTTCATGGTGCACGATAGCATAATCTAGTGCTCGAAGTGCATTAACATATTTTTTCTTTTCACAATAATTTTTTAAAAATAAATACATTTCTTTTTCATCATATAATAACTCTAAACTCATAATTACCTCACTTCTATTGACAAGATATCATAAAAATAAATATAATAAAAATATATAATTATTATAAAAACTATAACTGGAGGTTATGATGAACTTAGACTTATGGAAAATTTTTTATGAAGTAGCAACTGCCAAAAATATTTCACATGCTAGTGAGAAATTACACATCTCACAACCTGCTTTAACAAAACAGATCAAAAATTTAGAAGAATATTTAAATTGTAAATTATTTATTAGAAGTCAAAAAGGAGTTCTTTTAACTCAAGAAGGTAGAGTAATCTATGAAGATATAGAAAATGCTTTGCAATTATTTCAAATGGCAGAAAAGAAAATTCGCGCAGATAACGAATTATTATCTGGAACAATAAGGATAGGAATTAGTACAACTTTAACTAAAACATATTTAATTCCCTACATAAGAAAGTTTCATACAAAATACCAAAATATTATTTTTGAAATTAGTACAGATCCAACCAGTACTTTAAAAGCATCATTAAAAAAAGGGAAAATTGATTTTATCATAGCTAAATTTCCACACAGTATTAAAGATGAATTTCAATATAAAAAATTAGGTCAAATGCAAGATACTTTTATTGCAAATCACGAATATAAAGATCTAGCAATTAAAACTTTGTCGTTAAATGAATTAGCAAACTTTCCTATTTTATTACAAAAACAGCCATCTAGCTCAAGAGATTGTTTTGAAGCATACTGTAAAGAAAATCGGATTAAATTAAAAACAGTAATGGAAATAGCAAGTTCTAATCTTTTAATTGATTTTGCAAAAATTGGATATGGAATAGGGTTAGTTACAAAAGAATATGTAAAAAAAGAACTAGAGCAAAATGAGCTTTTTGAAATAAATATTACACCTAAAATTCCATTAAGAGATTTTGGAATAATCCATTTAGATAACGATTATTTAAGCAAAGCAAGTATCGAATTTTTAAAATTATTAAATGAGGAAAACGATAGTTTCTTTTAAACCATCATGATATAATGAACTTGGTGATAAGATGAAAAAGATAATTTTAGTAGATGGAAA
Organism: uncultured Bacilli bacterium; assembly: GCA_910587775.1. Taxonomy (GTDB): domain Bacteria; phylum Bacillota_I; class Bacilli_A; order RF39; family UBA660; genus MGBC162267. The sequence goes on from CAJUNF010000035.1 coordinate 8,569, forward strand.
TAATTTATTATTCCGTAGTTACTATGCTACTGCATATTCTGGCTCTCTAATGAGAAATTCAAAAAGTTTTCCAACTAACGCATTATATGGATTTGTTAATATGATTCACAAAATTATTAATGAAGAAAATCCAGAATACATGGCAGTTGCCTTTGATATTGGAAAAAACTTTAGAAGAGAAAAATATGATTTTTATAAGGATGGACGAAAAGAGACCCCAGATGATCTAATTCGTCAAATGCCTTATGCAAGAAAAATATTGGCTGCTATGGGAGTGCCATATTTTGAATTAGAACCATATGAAGCAGACGATATTATTGGAACTCTTGCACGGTTGGTTGAAGAAGATCCAGAATTTAATGGAACCATTATTTCAAGTGATAGAGATCTTCTACAACTTGTATCAGCACAACTTGATATGAAATTATTGAAACAAAAAGGATTTATAAAATATAATCCAGAAACATTTTATGAAGAATATAAATTAGATCCAATTAAAATTATCGATTTAAAAGCATTAGCAGGAGACTCTTCTGATAATATTCCTGGTGTAAAAGGAATAGGAGAAAAAACGGCACTTACTTTATTACAAGAATTTGGAAGTGTGGAAGGTATCTATGAAAATATAGATCAAGTTAAAGGAAAGAAACAAGAACTATTAATAAATGACAAAGAAATGGCTTTTACAAGTAAAGAAATAGCAACAATTTATCGTACCGTTCCACTTGAAGTAAAAGACTTAGAAGATATTAAATATACAAAGAAAGAAACAGAAGAATTATCTGAGATTTATAAAGAATTAGAATTTTATTCTTTACTAAAAAACTTTGACAAACCAAAAGAGAAAATAGAAAATAAATATCAAATACTTCAAAACATAGATGATTTTGAAGTAGAAGAGATAAATAGCTTTTATTTAGAAGTAAATCAAACAAATTACCATAGTGCTGATGTAATTGGTGGAGCTATTACAAATGCAAGAGGAACCTTTTATATTCCATGTCAATTTTTAAATGACGTTTTGCAAAAATTGCAGGGTAAAATTGTTTATACTTTTGATTTAAAAAAGAATATAGTTGCTCTAAAGAAATTAAACATTAATATGCCAGAAGTACAAGATGATTTAATGATATTAGCTTATCTTATAAACTATAATGTAAAAGATGACATTGCTTATTTAATGTCTTCAAAAGGATATGAGGTCACATTTTTTGACACATTAAAAGAAAAAGATATGGAAGAGAATTTTCGAATTAACGATATTACTTTAAAAAGTAAATTTATATTTGATCTAAGAGATGAATACATTTTGGAATTGAAAAGAGAAGATATGTTTGATTTATATCGTAATATTGAAATGCCTTTAATACCAGTATTAGCAACTATGGAAATGAATGGCGTGAAAGTCGAAAAAACTATATTAGATAATATGAAATCAGAAACAAAAGCAAAATTAGAGTTATTAGAAAATGATATTTATAATTTAGCTGGAGAAAAATTCAATATTTCAAGCCCTAAACAATTAGGAGATATTTTATTTGAAAAATTAGGCCTTCCAGGAGGTAAAAAAAATCAAACTGGATATAAAACAGATGTTAAAATTTTACATAAACTATTAGGAATACATCCAATTATAGAAAAAGTGTTAGAATATCGTAATTTAAGTAAATTAAATTCTACTTACTTAGAAGGATTAGAAAATTACATTCACTCTGATGGCAAAATTCACACAATATTTAAACAAAATTTAACTAGAACAGGAAGGCTTTCTTCTATCGAGCCAAATCTTCAAAATATTCCTGTACGCGATGAAGAAGGAAGAAAAATAAGAAAAGCTTTTTTACCATCTTATGATGAATTTTTAAGTGCAGATTACTCCCAAATTGAGTTACGAATTCTAGCTCATATTTCTGATTCAAAAGAATTAATTGAAGCATTTGTAAATGATGACGATATTCATACAAAAGTAGCCTCAGATATTTATGGAATACCTTTTCAAGCAGTTACTAAAAAAATGCGTTCAACAGCAAAAGCAGTTATTTTTGGAATCGTATATGGAATTAGTGGATTTGGTCTTGGTGAGAATCTAGAAATAAGTAGAACAGAAGCAACAAAATTTATTAATAAATATTATGAATTATATCCAGGAGTAAAAAAATATATGGATGAAATAGTAGCAGAAGCTTATAAAGAAGGGGCAGTAAGAACTCTATTTAAAAGAAAACGCGTCATAGATGAATTAAATAATGGTAATTATATGATCCGCCAATCTGGAGAAAGAATTGCATTAAATACACCAATTCAAGGAACAAGTGCCGATATTATAAAAAAAGCAATGGTAGAGATTGCAAAAAAATTTGAAGAAAATAAAATTAAATCAAAAATGATCCTTCAAGTTCATGATGAACTAATTTTTGATTGCTTAAAAGAAGAAAAAGATATAGTAAAACAAATCGTTACAGAAACAATGATTCATACTATAAATTTAAAAGTACCTTTAAAAGTAAGTGCTGATTTTGGAAGTGATTGGTATGAAACAAAATAAAGAATACCACATAGAAATAATCAAGCCAAAAGTTTCTAAAAAAATTCAAAAGAAAATAGAAAATTTGAACATTCAATTTATAAAAAGTAAAGAAAAAGTGGCATATTATTATGAAAATATTACAACAGGACTTAGCTTTAGTTTTAATAAAGATATTATCTTTTGTTGGTAGTGAAAAGTTAAAAAATTATGGAAAGTCCTTAAATGCTACTCATACATTAGAAGGTAAAGATAATTATGGACTAATTACTTGTAAAGATTTATCATATTATTGGCATCGTTTTTGAATCCTTCAAAAAGAGTATCCTGACTTAGTAGCATGGACTAAAAATCCAGATTATCATATTATTAAAGCAAAATCATTAAAAAATAAAATCTATTTAAAAAAATATGGATCATATGAGATTGCTTATCATGAAAGTGGAGTAGTTTTAGATAAAGAACCTTATCTCTTAATCATACTAACGCAAAAAGGTCAAAATAAAAAAGCTGATAAATTTATAAATAATGCAGCAAAGAAAATAAATGAAATTCATCAACTATGTAAATTTTAAGGAAGTGGAAAAATGCCAGAAATAGCTGAAGTAGAAACTGTAAGAAATACCTTAAAAAATCGAATTTTAGGAAAGAAAATAAAAAAAGTAGTCATAAATTATGTACCAATCATAAGCTCAGATCCAAAAGAATTTGAAACTTTATTAAAAGGATTATCTTTTACTGATATAAATCGGGTAGGAAAATGGCTAATTTTTGAATTAGGAGATTATTGTTTATTAAGCCATTTAAGAATGGAAGGTAAATACTTTTTAAAAAGTGCGAGTGAGCCTATAGCTAAGCACGAACATATTATTTTTGAATTTACAGATGATACTACAATGCGATATCATGATACGCGAAAATTTGGACGTATGATTTTAGTGTTAAAAGAAAAATTATGGGAAGTAGAAGCTATAAAAAAACAAGGCCTTGAACCAAACAGTAAAAAATTAACAAAAGAATATCTTTATGAAAAAATAAGTAAAAAAAATTTGCCAATAAAAACAATACTGTTAGATCAAACTATAATAAGTGGTCTTGGAAATATTTATGCAAATGAAGTTCTCTTTCAAGCTAAAATTCATCCATTAAAAAAGGGTAAAGATTTAAATTTAGAACATTGTGACAAAATAATAACTTCATCCAATGAAATTATTGCAAAAGCAATAAAAGATGGTGGAACTACCATTCGAAGTTACACCTCAAGCCTTGGAGTGACAGGTTTATTTCAAACACAATTAAAGGTTCATAAAAGAGAAAACGAAGAATGTAAAATTTGTGGTACTATAATTGAAAATATTAAAATAGGCGGAAGAAGTACTTACTATTGTCCAAATTGTCAAAAATAAAAAGAGTTAGGAAACATTGATATGAACCCCGTTTCTTGGACAAAATAGAAACGAGGTTTTTATATGGGAAAGTTAAGTTATGATAATAAAATTAAATTATGTGAAGAAAGGAAAAATGGGGTATCATTAAAATCTTTGAGCATCAAATATGAAATAACAACTAAAAATGCCCAATATTTGTGTTGCTTAATAGATAAACATGGTTTAGATATATTAAGAACAATAAAAAATGAAAGTTATCCTAAAAGATTTAAAGAAGAAGCAGTAAATAGAGTTTTGATAAATCACGAGTCAGTATGGTCTGTTTCACTTGATTTAGGGTTTTCAAATGATGGAATGTTACAAAATTGGATAAAAAAATATAAGGAAAACGGTTATAATGTAGTGGAACGAAAGCGAGGTCGGTCAACTATGCAAAAGAAACCTACAAAGCAAAAAAAGAATGAAACTATTGAAGAAAAAGTTAAAAGATTAGAAGAAGAAAATTTATATTTGAAAGCGGAGCTAGATTACTCAAAAAAATTGAGAGCCGTTGTTCAAGCAAGGAAGAATCAACAACAGAAGAAAAAGTAAATGTTGTAAGTGAACTACGGCTAA
>CAJUNF010000036.1 GCA_910587775.1 uncultured Bacilli bacterium
TATACTACAAAATTTTAAAATAAAAAAGAGTATTGAGCTTTGTCAACACTCTGAAAAAGTAGCATATTAGTGCTACTTTGTTTTTCTTATTAATTTGTCTAAAGAGTAATTATAATTTTTAGCAAGTTCAATTGCATACATGGTAGTAATTAAACTTTTTCCATTTTCATAATTATGAATGTTTGATTGACTAGTGTTTAATTTTTCTGCTAATTCTTTTTGTGTTAGTTTTTTACTTAATCGAAGCATTTTAATATTTTCAGAAATAATTTTTGGATCAATGTGAATTGTAGAATTTCTGTTTTCTTCTTTATCTGATAATCCTACTAAGTAATCTAGAGTTACATCATAAATATTTGCAAGATCATTTAGCTTAGTTAGTGGTATAATATCTTTTCCACATTCCCATCCTGCATAAGTTGCTCTAGTAACATTTAGTAAGTGAGCAGTTTCCTTTTGTGTTTTTGCTTCATAATCTCTGAGTTCTTTTAGTTTTTCAAACATCATACCGCATCATCTCTTGTTTTTAATTTTCTCAGAGAAAACAAAAAAATACGGAAATGTGTGGGTTATTGTGATTATTTGTGATATAATGTATCTATATATAAGGAGGAAACTATGAAAGATTGTTATCAAAAACTAGCTAAAATACGAGAAGAAAAAGGGATTTCTTATCAAGATATGGCTACTAAATTGGGAATTAGTAAATGCTATTATTGGCAAATTGAACATAAAAAAAGAAGACTTTATTATGATTTAGCTAAAAAAATTGCTAATATTTTTGAAATGAAACCAGATGAAATATTTTTTGATGAAATCGGAGAACTGTAGAAGACAGTTTTTTCTTTTGGAATAAAAGCTATTCTTAAATCATATTGTTTGGTAGGTTAGAAAGAGGTAGGTTATGGAAAAATCAGAAATTCTTGGTAGTATCGCTAAACGTGGGAATGGCGAAATCTATTTAGGTGTTGTTGGAGCAGTTCGTACAGGAAAAAGTACATTCATTAAACGTTTTATTGAAAATTTAGTAGTGCCAAATATTCATGATGAAATTGAGAGAAAGCGTTGTTTGGATGAAATTCCTCAAAGTGCTCAAGGTAAAACCATTATGACTACAGAACCAAAATTTGTTCCATCTTCTGGTGCAAAATTAGAAATTGAAAATTTTAGTGCTGAGATAAAACTGGTTGATTGTGTAGGATATGTTATTCCAAATAGTAATGGCTATGAGGATGGGGATGGAAATCCTAGAATGGTAAAAACACCTTGGTTTAGTGAATCTGTTCCTTTTGTAGAAGCAGCAGAAATTGGAACTGAAAAAGTAATTCGTGATCATTCAACTATTGGTATTGTTGTTACAACAGATGGATCATTTGGAGAGCTTAAGAGAAATGATTATCTTGAAGCTGAGGAGAAAGTTATTACTGAGTTAAAATCAATTGGAAAACCATTCATTGTTGTTTTAAATTCTAGTAAGCCAAATAGTAATGATACGCAATCTTTAGCTAATGAACTTCGTGGAAATTATGGAGTACCTGTTATGCCAATCAGTGTTGAGGAAATGAATGAACAAGATATTATGGAAATTTTAAAACAAGCTCTATATGAATTTCCAATATTAAATATTGATGTTAATATTCCAGAATGGGTTCATGTTCTTTCCAATACAAATGATATTAAAAAACATTATTTAGATAAGATTCGCGAAAGTGTTATTGAAGTAAGAAAAGTAAGAGATGTTGAAACTATTATGGAGCATTTTCAAGATAGTGAAATTATATCAAAAGCTTATATTAGCAATTTAGATGCATCTGTTGGGTGTGTTACCATTAATTTAGAGAGTAGTGATGCACTTTATCAAGATATATTAAAAGGAATGATGGGGGAAAGTGTTACTACTAAAGCTGGGCTTTTAAAAATATTTGCCTCTTATAGTGAAGGTAGAGAAGAATTAGAAAGTATTAAGCAAGCTATTAAAATGAGTAAAAGTACAGGTTATGGTATTGTTTATCCAACTTTAAAAGATATGAAATTACAAACTCCAGAAATTATTAAACAAGGTAATCGATATGGTGTTAAATTAAAAGCTGTTGCTAGTAGTATTCATTTAATGAGAGTAGATGTAGAAAGTACATTTGAACCTATCATTGGTAGTGAAATTCAAAGTAAAGAATTGATTAATTATTTAATGAAAGATTATGAGACAGATCCTGCAAGTATTTGGAAAAGTGAAATTTTTGGAAGAAGTTTAGATGTGATTGTTAAAGAGGGTATTCAGGCAAAATTATCTATTATGCCAGAAAATACTCGATATAAATTAAGCCAAACAGTGACAAAAATTGTCAATAAAGGGTCAAGTAATTTGATAGCAATTGTACTTTAAGAGCGAAAAATAAAGCATTTTTGCTCTTTTTGCTTGACTTCTTAAGTCTCTTTTTGCTACGCTTAATACGTAAGGGTAAACCTTATGAATTAGGAATGGGAGGTCGACGTTATGTCAAAAACAGAATTAATCGAATTAGTAGCTGAAAAAGCAAATATGTCAAAAGCTGAAGCTGGACGTGCTTTAGATGCTGTATTAGAAGGAATCACTGAAGGACTTAAGAAAAATGGTGAAGTTACTTTAGTTGGATTTGGTAAATTTAGTGCTAAAAAACGTGCTGCACGTGATGGAATTAATCCTTCAACAAAAGAACCAATTAAAATTCCTGCTAAGACTGTTGCAACTTTCAAAGCTGGAAGCAAATTAAAAGACGCTATTAAATAATTTGATTTGATAGATATGAAGTTACCTTAGTTGGTAACTTTTTTTGTTTAGATTTTGTATTTTATTTGACTATATTTTATTATTAATAGTATACTTAATAAGAGAAATAAGGTGACAATATGAAAAAAAGAGTTATTAGTGCAGTAATTTTAATTCTTTTGGCACTACCTCTTATTTTAGAAGGAAAAACGGTTTTTGCTTTAGGGATTGGAATCATAGGATTATTTGCATTAAAAGAAATGATTGATTTAAAAAAAAGTCATGGTAATATACCACCTTTTATGAGTTTGATCTTTTATTTTACTTTTTTATTGATTCTTTATTTAACACCTTTTGAATATTCTAAAATGGATGGGATAAACTATCAAATGTTAGGTTTTATTTTATTGTTATATTTGATGCCTACTATGGTTTATGCTAAGAAAAATAATTATAAAACTTCTGATGCATTTTATTTTTTAGGAGTAACTTTCTTTTTAGGGTTAGCATGTCATACGGTTATTTTATCAAGAGTTCATAGTTTGGGATTATTTCTTTATTTACTTTTAATACCAGTTCTTACAGATACTTTTGCTTATTTTATGGGACGTCTTATAGGTAAACATGCTGTTGCTCCTAATATAAGCCCAAATAAGACTATTGAAGGATGCATCTTAGGAAGTATTTGTTCTACTATTTTAAGTAGTGTATTTTATCTTTATTTTGTTTCTAAAATGGCTTTTTTTCCACTATTTATTGTGACATTGATATTATCTATTGCTGGGCAATTTGGTGACTTGTTATTTAGTAAAATAAAGCGTGAAAACGAAGTAAAAGATTTTTCTAATTTAATTCCAGGCCATGGGGGAATTTTAGATCGTTTTGATAGTTTTTTAAATGTTTCAATCGTTTTTCTATTATTAATGTCATATATTACTTTTTAAGGAGGAATTATTATGTGGTTTGTTACATTATTACTTTTAATTTTAATTTTAGGAATTATTATTTTAGTTCATGAGTTTGGACATTTTATTACAGCTAAGAAAAGTGGAGTTCATATTTATGAATTTTCTATTGGAATGGGTCCTATTATTCATACAAAAAAAGGTCGTGATGGAATTGATTATAATATAAGAGCTTTTCCTATTGGTGGCTTTGTATCAATGGCTGGGGAAGTTTATGAAGATGATGGAAAAATAAAGCCAGAAAAGTTTTTATGTAATAAACGTTGGTATCAAAGATTAATGATATTAGCTGCTGGAGTATTTAATAATTTTGTTATGGCTTTTCTATTTTTATTTTTCATTGCTCTTATTTGGAATCCAACTCCTGTAAGTCCAATTTTAGGAGAAATTGAGAGTTCGTCTGCTGCAGAGGAAGCTGGATTAAAAGAAGGAGATAAAATTCTAGAAATTAACAATAAAAAAGTTTCTTCTTGGGATGTTGCTCAAATCTATTTATATTATAAAAGTGATTCAGGTGTATATGATTTTAAGGTTTTACGTAATGATGAAGAATTAAATATTTCTGTTACACCAAAGACTGTAAAAGAGGAAGAAGAAGAGAGAAAAGTATTTGGCTTTAAAATAAAAGCTAATGAAGAAAAAGGCTTTTTAGCAAGTATCAAATATGCTTGGCAAAAGTTTTGGACTATTATTCAAAGTATGATGGTCACTCTTGGAGGATTATTTACAGGAAAATTATCGATTACTGCTTTATCTGGTCCTGTTGGAATGTATCAAGTAGTAGGAGAAAGTGTTAAATACGGACTTAGTCAAATGATGTATTTAGTAGCGCTTTTAAGTATTAATGTAGGATTTTTAAATATTTTACCATTTCCAGCTTTTGATGGTGGAAGAATATTCTTTATGATTATAGAAAAAATAAAGGGTAGTAAGATTAATCCGAAATTAGAAAATACAATGAATAATATCGGTTTTATTTTGTTGATGCTATTAATGGTATACATTACCTTCCAAGATATTATCAAATTATTTTAGTCAAGATGTTTCTTGACTTTTTTGCTTTTTAACACTAAAATATCTTACTAGTTAAGGGGATGTTTTATATGGATATGACGTGTGATTATGTAGAATATGAAAACCAATTTTTTCGAATTCATGAGATTATGAAAAAATTAGGTTTATCTATGTCTACTTACCGAAAGTATCGTTTGGAGCAAATGGATCCACAAAAAGCTTTTGAAAAGTGTCTTTTACATCTGCCAGATAAAGTTATGTATCAAAATGAAATGGTTGTTGCACGTAAAAAGATTAAAGAATTAAATTTGGGATTACGAACTTATGAGAGGAAACGTAAAGCTGGATTTAGCGCACAAGAAGCTTTTGATTATGTTTTAAATCTAAAAAATCAGAATGATAAAATAAATAATAGTAATATTCGTAGAGAAACTATTTTAAGAAAAGTAAGAGCTGGAGAGAATCTTGATGATGCTATTATGTCTTCTAAAGAAATAAATGAAATAGCTAGTCGACGTTATCAAAATTATATTTCAAGAGGGCTTCCTCCTACTTATAAGTCTTTGCATGCGTATTGTTTAGAAAAAAACTATGATTTTCGACGTCTTACTTATTTGCTTGAACAAAATCCTTATTTTACTTTACAAGAAGCTGAACAATTTTTACCAATTGGGCGAGAATGTTATAATGGAAATATAAAATATACTGCTTATGGTATTGCGTTTAAATCGCTTTGTTTAAAGTATGGTTATTCTTATGATACTTGTTTGGATTATTTTAAAGAAACAAATAATGCATTATTAGCATTTTTATATTATGAGGTAATAAGGGAAAAAATTCCGTTTGAAAAAAGACCTAATGTGCGTAGTATGATACCATATTTATTAGATATGAGTGAAGATCAAGTAAGTTATCATTTATCTTTTTTTGGAATACCTATGGAATTTTTACCACAAATACTTAATTTGAGAAGTAAAGCTATATTTTTACAATCAGAGTTCTTTTATTACGAAGTTAATTATTTATTAGAAGTTCAATGGGAAGAGCTTTGCGAAAGTGAACTTTTAGCTATAGATGAAAACGATGAAGGAATGAAAAGAAAAATAAAAGAACAGTTTCGAAAACAAATTTTACAAATGTTACAATTTGGGATTGCTGAAAAAGAACAGTTAAAAAATGTTTATCAAGATTTAATTTCTGTTCAATATCAAAATGAGCTTATTTGGAGAAAAAGAAAACGAGAAATATTGTAAATATGATATAATCTTTTTGTGTTCGAATAGCTCAGTTGGATAGAGCGTTTGCCTCCGGAGCAAAAGGTCAAGGGTTCAATTCCCTTTTCGAACACCAGAATGATAAGAAACTCGAACTTTTATGTTTCGAGTTTTAATATGCCTAAAATTATGGTAGAGTATTTATAGAAATCTAATTGATATGTTAATTTAGTAAACACGCTTGTACATTGATATAACCAATATACGTGCCATTTTAGTGAGAGATAATTTTGAATTTTATTGAATCTGATAAAAAAACAATTAAAGATGCATATAAAATGTTTTTACTAAATCTTAATGCTTATTTGCAAACAATATGCTGTGAAAGATGAATTAGAATATTAAAGAGTATTTTTTTGTATGTTACAGATTTATTTTTATTAATCTATGAAAAAAATGTATTTAAAATGTGTTATGAACTATTAAAATAGTTCTTTTTTCTTTATCTTCTAAAAATATTATTTTATAATATACATGGTATAAAAAGTTTGATTTATATGTATTGTTAGGGTGAAATAAAATGGAAAAAATAGTTGAATTAAAGAATTTAACCAAAGAATATCACAAATTAAGAGCAATTGATAATTTGTCATTTGAAGTTAGAAAAGGAGAGATTTTAGGACTTTTAGGACCTAATGGAAGTGGGAAGTCTACAACAATAAATTGTTTGTTATCTCTTCTTCATTTTCAAAAGGGAAGCATTCAAATTTTTGGAAAAGAAATGATGCCAGATTCTTATGATATTAAGTCAAAAATAGGAGTTATTTTTCAAGATGTTGCCGTATTTGAAGAACTTACCGTTTTTGATAATGTAGATTATTTTTGTGGTCTTTATATTTCTTCTAAGAATGAACGAAAAAAATATGTAGAAGAAGCTATTTCGTTTGTAGGGCTTCAAGATTTCAAAAAGTTTTATCCGAAACAATTGTCTGGGGGACTTTTGAGACGTTTAAATATTGCATGTGGAATTGCACATAAACCAGAACTTATTTTTTTTGATGAACCAACTGTTGCAGTAGATCCTCAAAGTAGAAATAACATATTAGAAGGAATTAAAGCCTTACGTGAAAAAGGTGCTAGTATTGTTTATACAACTCATTATATGGAAGAAGTAGAAATCCTTTGTGATCGAATTATTATTTTAGATAAGGGTAAGATTTTAGCACAAGGTACTCCAGATGAGTTAAAAGCTCTTGCTAATATTGAAGAAAAGATTACAGTTGAAGTAAATGATTTAGAAAAAGAATTGATAGAAAAAATAGAGCGTTTTAAATACGTATTAGATGTTCGTTATTTGGAAAATCGTTTAGTAATTGTTTATAAAAAAGGGCAGAATAATTTAGAGGAATTAATGGATTTCTTTAAGAAGAATCATGTAGTTTATAATAAGATTTTTTCAGAACGTCCAACTTTGAATGATGTATTTTTAGAACTTACAGGAAAGGAATTAAGAGACTAATGTTTTGGCATAATTTTAAATATTCTTGTAAAGTTTTATTTAGAAATAAAGTATTACTTTTTTGGACTTTTCTTTTTCCAATTTTGCTTGGCACATTTTTTAAAATGGCATTTTCTGATATTGAGAAAAATGAATCTTTGTCTATTATTAATTTAGCAATTATTCAAAGTGAAGATTTTATTCAAAATGAAGTGATGCATGAATCTTTATTATCTTTAAGTAAAGAGGGAGAAAATCAACTTTTTGATATTTCTTACGTAAATAATTCTGAAGCTCAGGATTTACTTAGTAAAGAAGAAATATCTGGCTATTTAGATTTTTTTGGAGATGAAGTAAGAATTGTAGTAAATCGAAGTGGTATTTATGAAACTATTATTCGTTTTGTAATTGATGAAATACAGAGTCAAAAAAAATTAATTGAAACCTTGATTCAAAAGAGAGTGAATGAAGAAATTGAAAAAGGAAATTATGAGGTAGAAATTGGTAATATTTTAAGAGAGGTGAAAGAAAATGTATTATCACAATCTGTAACACTTGTAAATTCTAGTAGTAAAAATATGAGTTATACGATGATTGAGTATTATACTTTAATTGCTATGGCTTGTCTTTATAGCAGTATGATATCAATGTATATTACTAATTATAAGCTTGCTAATATGAAGTCTGTTGGAAAAAGAATTGTTGTATCTCCATCTCATAAGATAAGTGGGCTTTTTGGAAGCTTATTTGCTAGTTATTTTGTTGGAGCTATTGGTCTTGTTCTGTTATTTTTGTATTCTATTTTTGCTTTAAAGGTAGATTATGGAACAACGTTATTTCCTGTTATAATTTTAGCTAGTGTAGGACTTCTTGCTGGTATTTTATTTGGTGTAAGTGTTTCTGTTCTTGTAAGATCTAGTGAACAGACTAAAACAGGTGTGTTAGTAGCTATTAGTATGTTTGGAAGTTTTTTATCTGGAATGATGGGTATTACTATGAAATATATGATTGACACAAATGTTCCTATTTTGAATTTAATTAATCCTGTTGCAATGATTACAGATGGTTTATATTCTCTTTATTATTATGAATCTTTTAGTCAATTTACATTTAACATTGTGAGTTTACTTTGCTTTTCTGTTTTCATGATTTTATTATCTTTTCGAGGATTAAGGAGGCAGAAGTATGACAGTCTTTAAAACATTTTGGCTTATTGTAAAACGTTATAGAGCGATGATATTTATCTATACTATTTTATTAATTTTATTTGGAGTAATTAATACTACAAATAATGATACTAGTTTAGATTTCACTGATAGTAAACCAGATGTGTATCTTGTGATAGAAGATGAAAATATTGGTTTAACAAAAAATTTGGTAGATTATATATCACGTCAAGCAAATATTATTGATTCTTTAAGTGTTGATGGGTTAGATGATGCTTTGTTTTATCGAGAGGTTAATTATATAATTACGATTCCTAAAAACTATCGAAGTGACGTTTTAAATGGTCTTAGTCCATCTTTAGTTATTAAGTCTACTGGGGATTATCAAGCAAGTCTTGCAGAAATGATTTTAAAGCGATATTTAAAAACACAAGAAGTTTTAATATCTAGTTTCCGTAATGAAGAGGAATTAATTCAAAAAATTAACGAAAGTTTAGAACATAAAACAGAGGTTTTGGTAACTTCAAAGTTAGATTCAGCTACTTTAAATCAAGTAACTCAATATTTTAATTTTGCTAGTTTTAGTATTATGGCTATTATTATATTTATTGTTAGTATAGTATTATCTAGTTTTCATGATTTTAAAGTATCGCAAAGAATTTATGTAAGTAAAATGAAACGAAACACTCATAATCGTTATATTTTAATGGCTAGTTTTCTTTATTCTTTAATTGTATTTGTATTATTTAGCATTTTAGGATTAATATTATTTCCAAATGTTTTATTATCTTTTCGGGGTATTCTATATTTTCTTAATGCATTTATGTTTACTTTTGTTTCTTTATCTCTTTCTTTACTTATTTCAAAATTAGTTACTAATAAAGAAGCGGTAAGTGGAATAGTGAATGTTGTGGCACTTGGATCTGCTTTTTTGTGTGGAGCTTTTGTACCCATTGAGTATCTTCCTAAATCTGTACTTAGAATTGCTCATGTATTGCCAAGTTATTGGTATATTAAAGGCAATGAATTTTTAAAATTGACAGAAGCTTTTAATAAAGACAGTTTCTTAATTTTGTTAGAAAACTTTTTAGTACTACTTTTATTTGGTGTATTCTTTTTGTTTTTTAATCATCAAGTTACACGTTTAAAAGAAAAGAAAAATTAGAAAGCGAGATTGTTATGATCACAGTAAATAATTTAAAAAAGAAATTTATAAAACAAAAGAATAAAAAAGAGAAAGAAGAGTTTTATGCTGTAGATAACATAAGTTTTACTGCTAATTGTGGTGAAATTGTTGGAATATTAGGACCAAATGGTGCAGGAAAAACGACATTACTTCGAATGATAGCAGGAATTCTGATTCCCAGTGAAGGAGAAATATATTATGATGAAAAAGATTACATGCATCATGAAATTGATATAAAGAAGAATTTAGCATATTTATCTGGTAATACCAAAATATATCAAAGTATTTCTTCTTATGAGTTATTAAGTATGTGTTGTGAGTTTTATCATGTACCTCCTAGAATAGCAAAAGAAAGAATTTTAAAGATTTCTAAAACATTAGAAATGGATGCTTTTTTGTATAACCGAATTGAAAGATTATCAACTGGTCAAACGCAGCGAGTAAATATTGCTCGATGTTTAGTTCATGATCCGCAGTATTATATTTTAGATGAATCTACTAGTGGTTTAGATATTATATCTTCACAAATTATTTTAGATTTTATAAAAAATGAGAGAGATCATGGAAAGTGTATTTTGTATTCTACTCATTATATGGAAGAAGCAGAAAATATTTGTGATCGTGTCATTATGATGAATCATGGACAAATTATTGCTACAGGAACGCCACTTGAGATAAAAAAACAAACTAAAACTACTAATCTTCGTGATGCCTTTTTTGTTTTAATAGGAGGAAGAAGTTATGAAAAGTAATTTAAAATATATTTTAAAAAAGGAATTAAGGGAAGTTTTTCGTGATAAGAAGTCTCTTATGATGATGCTTATTGTTCCTATTATGATTCCTCTTGTAATTCTTGGAATGTCTTCTTTGTTTAATACACAAATGAATTTAGATATTTCAACGTATAATCGTGTTGGTTTTTCTTATTCTTTTGATTTAGTGGAAGAAGAAATTGCACGTAATTTAAATATTGATTATCAGTTTGATTCACCAGAAAATTTACAAAATCAGTTAGAGAATGGCAGCATTTTGTTGTATGTATTAAAAGATGGAAATCATTATACTTTAAAATATAATGCTAATAATGGAAATAGTTCTCTTGCGTTAGGATTAGTAAAAACATTTTATGAGCAATATAAAAGAGTATTGCAAGAACAACAATTAGATCTTTTGAATGTAGATAAATCTGTCTTGGATATGGTTATTGTTACAGAAGAGCAAGTATTAGAAAATACATTTGCTTCTACTTATATAGTTGGATATGCCTTTTTATTTATTTTGATGGCAATTACTATATCTGCAACTTATCCTGCCACGGATACTACTGCTGGAGAAAAAGAACGAGGTACTTTAGAAACATTACTTACTTTTCCTATTCGAAGTAGAGATATTATATTAGGAAAGCTATTTAGTGTGACATTATCATCTATTGTAACAGGAATCGTAAGTTTAATTCTTGCCATTATATCTTTTCAATTTGCTAATTGTAGTTTTGAAATATATGAAAGTACACCAATTGTTATAACACTTCCTCAAATTTTTGTTTCTGTTTTGGTTATTATTATTTTTTCTATTTTTATGAGTGGACTTTGTATTGCAATTGCTAGTCAATCTAAGACATTTAAAGAAGCACAAAGTGCTTTAACTCCTCTTACTTTTGTCTCTTTTTTTCCAGGAATGATTGCTTTCATGATAGAAGTAGAGAATAATTTTTGGTATAGTATGATCCCATTTTTAAATTTTTCTATGATTTTAAATGATTTAAGTGTAGGAATTATTTCAATTAGTTGTTTAGTGACTATGGTAATTTCATCTCTTTTATGTATTAGTGTAGTAATTTGGTATATTATTTTTCAGTATAAAACAGAAAAAGTTTTATTTTCTATTTAGCACATTCTTGTGCTTTTTTTATTTTGGTATGTTACAATGATTTTGAAAGAAGGGTAAAATATGTTAGAACGTGTTAGAAAGCAAGTGGAAGTACTACTTCAGGAAGATCATTCTGGTCATGGAATGGAGCATGTAACTAGAGTTTTAGATTTAGCTTTAAAGTTTGCTGAAGTTGAAAATGCAGATAAAGATCTTGTTTCTTTAATTGTGTTATTACATGATGTCGATGACTATAAATTATTTGGTGAAGAAAGTCAAAAAAATTTTACTAATGCTAAAAATATTATGAATAGTGTAGGGGTAAGCATACAAGATCAAGAAAAAGTATGTGAGGCTTTAAGTACTATCGGATATAGTAAACGTTTAAAAGGTTTAGTTCCTAAAACAATCGAAGCAAAAGTAGTTGCTGATGCAGATATGTGTGATGGAATAGGAGCAGTTGGAATTTTAAGAGGATTTCAATTTGGAATGAGTATTGATCGCCCATTTTTTGTTTCTGATGTTTTTCCTGTTGATTTTATGAGTTATGATTATCATAAACAAAAAACGGTAAGTACTGTAAATTTTATGATTGAATCGTTATTAACTTACAAAGATTTAATGCTTACAAGTATGGGACAAAAAGAAGCACAAAAAAGACATGATATTATGGTTCAATTTTTATATCATTTTTTTGAAGAAGAAAATGAACAAGCGTGGATTACTTATTTAGATAAATATTTAGAAAAGAAAAAAGAAAATCAAGATTGATTTTCACAGAGTGTAGACAAACCCATAGATTTTTTCTATGGGTTTTCTATTAATTAAATT
>CAJUNF010000037.1 GCA_910587775.1 uncultured Bacilli bacterium
AATTAATAGAAAACCCATAGAAAAAATCTATGGGTTTGTCTACACTCTGAAAAGACTATAACTAGTCTTTCAAAATACTTAATTATTAGAATTAAATAACAAACAAAATAAACGATATTACAAAGAAAAGAAGGCCTAAAACTAATGTAAGACGACTAATAAACAACTCTAATCCTCTTTCTTTCATTTTGCCAAATAACGCTTCATTTCCACCTGTAATAATTTGACCAGCATCACTCGCTTTATTACTTTGTAGTAAAACTATAGCGACTAATAAAATAGATATAACAAGTAAACTTACTTCTAATATTTCAATCATAATTAAGAAACCTCCTTAAAACAATACTAATATTATCATGAATTCAAACTATTTTCAATAATATGATATATTTCATCTCTTCCCTTTTTTGTAATAGATGAAAATGGAATAAACTTATCTTCTTCACTAAGCTTTAATGTATCTCGAATTAACTTATCTTGCTTTGCACGACCACTCATATTTACTTTATCATATTTAGTAGCTACTATTGTAGTTTTAACATTATAATACTTTAAAAAATTATACATCAAAATATCATCTTCCATTGGTTTATGACGATAATCTATTAACAAAAACACTTCAGAAAGATTACTACGACTTTTCAAATATTCCTCAATCATAAGTCCCATTTTACGTGTCTTATCTTTTGTAGTACTTGCATATCCATACCCAGGAACATCTACTAAATAAAAACGATTATTTACTAAATAGAAATTTAATGTTTGTGTTTTTCCTGGTTTACTACTAGTATGTGCATAATTTTTACGAGCTATTATTGTATTAATAAAGCTACTTTTACCAACATTACTTCTACCCACTAATAAAAATTCTGGTAACGTCTCTTCAGGATACTGACTTTGACGCACAGCAATCTTTTTTAATTCTACTGTATCAATATTCATATGATTCACCTGCTATCTAATTCTATGCATAATTAATCAAAGAAAGATAAAACTTGATCTATCTTCTTTTTCGCAAAAGATAAAGAAGAAATATTTAAAATTCCAAAAAGAATACTAAATACTCCTACAATTTCCCCAAAATATAAAGTTAAGAAAGGATTTATAAACAATAAAATGGACATTAAAATAAACAATAGAATTTGCACACCAAAAACTAAAACTTGTTTATCACGACTCCGAATCAAAAAAAATCCATACCACATACGCTCTATAGCAATAAAAAGAAAATGAAGACCTAAAAAAACTAGAATTTGCTGATATAAAAGAGAAGAAGTAAAAAGGACTACTGCACCTAAAATAAAATTAGCAACAGCATAAAATAGTGAAGACTTTAAAAATGCACATTCCCTACGTTTCATAAAATAATAAAAGTGAAGAACAGAATAAAAAAGAAGAATTAAGAAAAATAACACTTTTATAGTACCATTTGATAAAGAAAAATAAATTGTAGATAAAAGTCCTAATAAAATAAATAATACAGAGTGAACATTACAAAGAATAGTAAAAGATTCTAAAACATCTACTGAATTTGCAAATATCCGCTTTGTACGATGATGAAAAAAAGGCTCCTTTGATTGTTTTATTTCTTCCTTATTTTCTATTTCTGAATACATAAAGATCCTCCTTAAATTGCCACTATTATACCACGAACCACATCCTTTGCCTAGTAAAAAGAAATGGGACAAAAGAACCACCTATTGAAATTTTACATATTTGTGGTATAATATGGTCTCAAAAAAGAGGGGGATAATAATGAAATTAAAAGAACTAACAATTTCAGAGTTTGAAGAATTTGTGTTAAAAAGTCCGTTAGGTAATCATTATCAAACTTCAGATTATGGTATCTTAATGAGTGAAGCTGGTTTCGACTATGATTTAATTGGATTAGTAAATGAATATGGTGAAATATTAGCAGCATCCTTAATTCTATTAAAAAAAATAGGAATTAAATCTAAATATGGATATGCTCCAAAAGGATTTATCTTAGATTACTTTAATCAAACATTATTAAAAGAATTTACTGATCAACTAAAAGAATACTATATAAAGAAAAATGTAATCTTTATTAAATTAAACCCTGAAATTGCTATTGCAGAAATTGATTTAAAGTCAAAAGCAAAAACATATAATTGGAATGGACAAATAAGAGATTTCTTGGAAGACAATAACTATTTAAAATTAAAAGATAATTTATATTTTGAATCATGCTTACCAAGGTTCAATGGTATTATAAGTTTAAAAGATTTATCTATAAATAACTTCGAAAAAAATACCAGAAACAAAATTAAAAGAGCCATTACAAAAGGCCTTGAAATAGAAACTGCTGAACGTAGTGGAATCGATATTTTATATAACTTTATCAAATATAAAAAAAATAAAGATGAATTCTATTATAAAGATTACTATAATATATTTCACAAAAAAAATAGAATAGACTTATTCTTAGTAAGCATTAATACCAAAGAATATTTATTAAATGCAAAAGAAATGTATGAAAAAGAATTAGAATATAACACAATACTTAACAAAAATTTAATCAACAGCAACACTCAAAAAAATATTAATTTAAAAATGAATTCTGATCGAAAATTGCTTTCATACAAAAATGATGTATTAGAAGCAACAGAAAGAAATAGTAAAAATGAAAAAATCTACATTGCTGGTGCACTAGTAGTAAAATATAAAAATAGAGTTCAAATATTAATAAGTGGTTATGACAGAAAATTTAAAAGATTTAATCCAAACTATTTTTTACATTATAAAATCATGGAACACTATAAAGAAAATTATACTTACTTTGATTTAAATGGTATGACTGGAGATTTTACAAAAGAAAATCCATATTACGGATTAAATGAATTTAAATTAGGTTTTAAACCAAAAGTTTACGAATTCATTGGAGAATACGATTTAATCATTAATCAAAAAAAATATCATAATTTATTAGTTAATGGAACACTTGCTAAATTATTTAATAAAGAAAATGATAAAAATGCAAAAGAAAACGCAAACTAAATTTGCGTCCTTTTTTTACGAAAAACTTAATACTTTATCCGTATCATAAAATTGATCATTTATTTTTAAATAAACTGCATAATTTCCATCTAATTTTAAATTAATTTTAGAAGATACCGCTTCATTTGCTTTTTTATAATGGAAAATATAACTATTTTCTTCTTCTGATACAAAATAAATATCAACAGTTTCTGAATTATCAAACATAACATTTAAAGAAACAGAATTTTTTGTAAGTTCAAATTCAAATGGATTCGAAATTGCTTCATTTAAATCACTAAAAATATTTCTAGTACGTACTGTTTCTAATATAGTAGATGGATTATTATCAACTAACTTATAGTCAATAAGTTTATAATGACTTGTCTTATCTTCATACAAAGAATGTTTATAAGCTCTATACACACCTTCTTCAATTGTTGCATTAAACAATACTTTATCATTTTGATCTAATTCTACTACTCTTGCATAAGTATTTCCTAAATAATCATAAATAGTAGTTCCTGGTGTATAAGCAGTTGGTTTATAAGTCCATCCAAAATTAATTAATTTAGATTGATCTGGATTATAAATAAAACTTCCAAGAGCATAATTAAAATATTTACCATCTCCAGCATAATCCCAGACAGTTTTAATATTCTTACCATCTATTTGATATAATGTTGCACTAGAATAATTTTGAGAAAAATGAATTAACTCAGCATTCGTAGTATCTAACATATCAAAATCATTATTAAATACGCTCAAATATCCCTCTTCTGTTAAATAAGCTGTATGTTGTCCATTTGGAATACGAGAATTATCTGTAATATTTAACAAAAATGGTTGGAATTTTTCAGAATAAAGCTCTTTTTTAGCAAAAATCCAATTCAATTTTTTTGTTTTATAATCTAAAGAAATGATACTATTAATTCCACGAAGAGATAAAATCATTTCTCCACTTTCTTCATTATAATAAATCGAATTATTAATCATATTAACACCAGATAAAGAATCTGCAAATTCCTTATCAATACTAGCAAAAATATCATAAACATCAAAAGAATCAACTATTTTACCAGTATTTTGATCAATTTGATAAACAAAAGAAGCACTATAAGGAGCATTAGTTGACACACTTCCACCAGCAACAATAATATTTCCATTCGATAATTCTATGACCTCATGATGATAACCATTTTCTAAAGAATAATCCTTATAAATTTTACCAAGTAAATCTACTTCAATAAATCCATCATAAGTATACTGTATTCCACTTACATTACCATTACTAAGAAGCATATGTCCATTTTTTAAAAACTCCATATCCATAGTATAATTCTCAGTTAAATACCATATTATTCTTCCATTTCCATCATATGCCCCAGCACTAGTACCCATTGGAGCTGCAAGAAAATAAATACTTTTATCAATTGTTGCATCTGGATTTGCAACTTCAGTTACCAAATTATTTTTGGAAACATTTTTCACATCAATTTTAAGTTCTTTTTCATTATTTCCTTGTTTTAAAACTACAGTATTTTCTACTCCAGCCAAAAGTCCATAAATTGGTATAGCATGATTTGTAGTAGATTCCATTGTTGTAACTTTAACACCATTTATAAAAACCTCAGTTTCACTAGTAGTAGAAGTTTTAAAAATAATTAACGCTGTTAGTGGAGATATTTCATAAGGATTTACTAACACACAAGGATTATCAAAAGTATAGGAAGTATTATTCATAGCTTCTAATATTTTTTTATCACTATCTGCTTGTTTTGAAACAATATCACCACTCGCAGCAATACCAGTTTTATCTTGAAAATATGTCGAAACTTGCTTCATCTCTTCTTTTTTCTGATGACTTGAAATTACCATGATCCCAAGTAAAGATAAAACCAAAACACCAATTACTACTATAAAAACAATTTTCTTATTCATCATTATCACCTATTCAACCACATATGGATCTTCCAAAGTTCCATTTCCACCAATAAACACAATTGTATTTTTAAATGGAACAGTCATAGAAGCATTTACATTTATATTATGATGCGCACCTGTAACAGCACTTTGACTTCTCAAATATCCATTTAATGCAAAAATTCCTGTAATATTATCAACATCATTATTACATTCATAATGATCACTACTTAAACAAACTGTATAAACTGTTGATAAAAGTGTACCTATATCTTTCATATAAGGTTTATTATAAATATTTTTATATTCTCCTAAATCAAGTAAACCAAATCTTGCTTGCAATGTCTTCTTACTAATATAATTTCCATAAGGTAAACTTGTCGCAACACCAAAAGTATAATTTTCCAAATTTAAATACTTCGAAGGATTTGGTAAACGATCATAATATGTCTTTAATGAATTATCTCTTCCTTCACTATAGATTCCAGACCAAGATGTATTATAAACATTTTCTTCAATACAAGTTCCTTGATCACAACAGAAATCATTAATAATAGAAGTACGCATATTATTACTTACATTAACCCCAAACATCGAACTTCCAGATAAACGATAAAGTGCAAAAATATTTCCACCATATTTAACATAAATTCCATTATCACAATATCCATTTGTTACATGACATTGATTAATAGCATCACTCATCGTAATTGTTGTAACAAATTCAATAACTTTCTCAGACAAAACTCCAGCTTGATTTACTGCAACTAACTTCACATAATATAATGTATTAGCTTTTAACTTTTCTAGTAAATAACTTCCACTAGTTTCACTAGTAACTATTTCTTTTACCATAGTAAAGTTTTGATTGTCTGTACTTGTAAAAATTTGATAACGATCAATACCACTTTCTAAGTCTACTACATTCCATCGTAAATTATAATTAGTTTGATCAAACTTACTAATATCTGCTCCACTATTATCAAATAAATAAGGCGTAGAGCATTTTACTTCACTTTCATTACCTGCTTGATCTACTCCAATAATACATAATTTTTGAGCCTCTTTATTTGGTTGTTCAAAAGACACAATTCCATAACCTTGAGCATCAACCTTACGCATTTGCTCAGGTGTACAATTAGAAGTACCAAAACAATATTTAACAGCACTTGCACCACTTAACTCATCCATTACTTGAATACGTAATGTAAGTTCTCGATAATATTTACTTCCTTTTAAAGAAGATACAATTTCAAAATTTCCAAGAGTTGGAGGTACACTATCTGTTTTAAATACTTCAAATTCTACTGCATCACTTACATTTCCTACATTATCAATAACACAAACATGATACTTTCCTTGTGATAATTGTAATTCAAAATTCGTTGAACTAACTTTAGTATAATCACTTTGTACCATACTACAAGATTTACTAGAATCTGTATAATAATAACCATAAACTCCAGATCCATCATAATCAGAAGAAATAAGTCGAACTGTCTTAGAATCTTTCTGCCACTCATCAAAATGATTTATGGATACATCATCTTTATATATTGTTGGATTTTGATGATCAATTTTTACTTGACTATATGCCTTATACACATAAGTTCTTCCTTCATAATTAATTGTCATAGTTACTTCATAACGAATATTCATAAATTGTGAAGCACGTACAAGATAACTATTTTTATCATTAAAATTATTTTGAATCGCTACATTTTCTCGATGATTATTTCCATTCCATTCAATATTAACAACTGAATTATGATACCTATCATAATCTTCTTGCGTTAAAAACTCTACTTCTAAAGTTACATCATTTCTTGTCCATGCATCTTCAACAATTTCTGTTCCATTAGAATCTTTTTGAACAATTTTAATAATACTTGTTTGTTCCTCTAACTCTTTATAATCACAGAAAATTTCATCTGTAAAAGAAGCAACACGATGATTATCTATAATATCGATACGAATCGTATCACAAAGCATAGATTCATTATTAATTGGATTTCGATAATCTCCTTCTTCATTATCTGCTTCAACATATCCCTCTTCAATTAAATGAGCTATATTGGTAGCATTTCTTTCTGTATCTTCACTCCATTCTTCTGCTTTTGTTAAAACATAAGAACGCTTATTTTCGTAATTACTCTTTTTAATATTATTTGAAATGATAAAAAAAGTTGGTATTGCTATTGCAAATAATATCGCAAGTACTGCAATAGAGGCTAACACTTCAATTAAAGTAAAACCCTTTTTATTCATAAAAACCGCCTACCTTACTATTAATAATAGTAACAAATATTTAGTAATTTTGCAATGTTACCAATAGAAAAAAAGAAAAAGTATTCGACAAAAAAACAACCTCAAAATGAGATTGTTTTAATAAACTAAATATTATTATTCAATAATTTCAGCAACTACTCCGGCACCAACAGTACGTCCACCTTCACGGATAGAGAACTTAGTTCCGTTTTCAATAGCAACTGGAGCAATTAATTCTACAGTCATATCAATGTTGTCACCTGGCATAACCATTTCAACTCCACTAGGAAGTTCGATAACACCTGTAACATCAGTTGTACGGAAATAGAATTGTGGTCTGTAATTTGAGAAGAATGGAGTATGACGTCCGCCTTCTTCTTTTGTAAGTACATAAACACTTGCTTTGAATTTTGTATGAGGATGAACACTTCCTGGTTTAGCAAGAACTTGTCCTCTTTCTACTTCATCACGAGTAACTCCACGAAGAAGCGCACCAGCATTATCTCCTGCTTGAGCAAAATCAAGTGATTTTCTAAACATTTCAATACCAGTAACAACTGTTTTCTTAGTATCTTTAAGACCTACAATTTCAACTTCGTCATTTAGATTTAATTGTCCACGTTCAACACGTCCAGTAACAACTGTACCACGTCCTGAGATTGTGAAAACATCTTCAATACTCATTAAGAATGGTTTATCAGTATCACGAACTGGAGATGGAATATATTCATCAACAGCAGCCATTAAATCACGAATAGATTGAGCAGCAGTCTCATCACCTTCAATAGCTTTAAGTGCACTACCACGGATGATAGGACATTCACTATCGAATTCATATTCACCTAATAATTCACGAATTTCCATTTCTACTAAATCAAGTAATTCTGGATCATCTACTTGGTCACATTTATTCATGTAAACAACAATTTTAGGTACTCCAACTTGACGAGATAATAAGATATGCTCTCTAGTTTGAGGCATAGGGCCATCTGCAGCAGATACTACAAGGATTGCTCCATCCATTTGTGCAGCTCCAGTAATCATGTTTTTAACATAGTCAGCATGTCCTGGGCAGTCTACGTGAGCATAATGACGTTTTTCAGTTTCATACTCAACGTGTGAAGTATTAATTGTAATACCTCTTTCTCTTTCTTCAGGTGCTTTATCGATATCAGCATAATCAATAAAGTTTCCAAAATATTTTGTAATAGCAGCAGTTAAAGTAGTTTTACCATGGTCAACATGTCCAATAGTACCAATATTAACGTGCTCTTTAGAACGATCAAATTTTTCTTTTGCCATTTCTATTTTCTCCTTTCGATTTCTATTATATTTTATCTAATGCTTGAAGATTATTCAAGTATTATTTTTAGTTAACGCTGTTTTTCTTAATGATTTCTTCAGCGATTGATTTTGGAACTTCTTCATAGTGATCTTTTTCCATTTGGAAGTTTCCACGACCTTGTGTATTACTTCTTAAATCGGTTGCATAACCAAACATTTCAGAAAGTGGTACCATTGCAATGATACGTAGTGTATTACCAATCGATTCTTGTCCTAAAGGACGACCTCTACGACTAGTTAAATCACCCATAACATTACCCATGTATTCTTCTGGAACATCTACTACAACTTTCATGATTGGTTCAAGAAGTACTGGTTTACATTTATTTTTAGCTTCCTTTAAAGCCATACTAGCAGCAATTTTAAATGCCATTTCACTAGAGTCTACATCATGGTAAGAACCATCAAATAGTGTAGCTTTAACATCTACCATAGGATATCCTGCTAGAATTCCTCCAGCCATTGCTTCTTGTAAACCTTTATCTGTTACTGGAATATATTCACGAGGAACAACTCCACCAACGATTGCATCCACAAATTCATACCCTTTTTCATGATTTGGTTCAAATTTAATCCAAACATGTCCATATTGTCCACGTCCACCACTTTGTTTAATATACTTACCTTCACATTCACCCATTTGAGTAATTGTTTCACGATAAGCAACTTGTGGTCTACCTTTATTACATTCTACTCCAAATTCACGTTTCATACGATCAACGATAATATCTAAATGAAGTTCTCCCATTCCAGATAATACTGTTTGACCAGTTTCTGTATCTGTTTTAACACGAAGTGTTGGATCCTCTTCAACAAGTTTAGCAATTGATAAAGCCATTTTATCTTGATCATTTTTTGATTTTGGTTCAATTGCAATATCAATAACTGGTTCTGGGAATTCCATACCTTTCATGATACATGAATTTTTCTCATCACATAATGTATCTGCAGTAGTCGTATTTTTAAGTCCTACAGCAGCAGCAATCTCTCCAGCAAACACTTCACTAATCTCTTTTCTTTGATTAGCATGCATTTGTAAAATACGTCCAATTCTTTCTTTTTCACCCTTAGTACTATTTAGTACATAACTTCCACTAGAAAGTTTTCCAGAGTAAACACGGAAGAATGCTAGTCGTCCTACAAATGGATCGGTCATAATTTTAAATGCAAGAGCTGTAAATGGTTCTGAATCACTTGGATGACGTTTTACGTCGTTTCCATTTTTATCAGTACAATCAATTGCTTCCACATCAGTTGGAGCTGGTAAATAATCAATAACAGCATCAAGCATTAATTTAATACCAATATTACCTAAAGCAGTTGCACATAATACTGGGAAAAATTGTACAGATAATGTAGCACGACGGATAGCAGCTTTTAATTCATCAACTGTAATTTCTCCACCATCCAAATACTTCATCATGAACTCTTCATCACAATCAGCAACAGCTTCAATTAAAATAGTACGATATTCTTCAACTTTATCAGCCATTTCTGCTGGAATTTCAATTTCAACTGGTTCTTCTTGTTCTTTTCCATCATATTGATAAGCTTTTTTAGAAACTAAATCAATAATTCCATTAAATTCACTTTCAGCACCAATTGGAAGTTGAATTGCTGCAGCATTTGCTCCAAGTCTATCTTTAATTGTACCTAAACTAAAGTAGAAATCAGCTCCTAATTTATCCATTTTATTTGCACAAATCATTCTTGGAACTTTATATTCATTTGCTTGTCTCCAAACAGTTTCTGTTTGAGGTTCAACACCTGCTTGAGCATCGATTAAAGCGATAGCTCCATCAAGTACACGAAGACTTCTTTGTACTTCAATAGTAAAATCTACGTGACCTGGAGTATCAATAATATTTAAGCGATATCCTTTCCAGTGAGCAGTAGTTGCTGCACTAGTAATGGTAATACCTCTTTCTTTTTCTTGATCCATCCAGTCCATTTGAGATTCACCATCATGAGTTTCTCCAATTTTATGTGTAATACCTGTATGAAATAATACACGTTCTGTAGTAGTAGTTTTACCAGCATCAATGTGTGCCATGATACCGAAGTTTCTTAATTTGTCAATACTGACATCTCTAGCCATAGAATTGTCCTCCTACCATCTATAGTGAGCAAATGCTTTATTTGCTTCAGCCATTTTATGAGTATCCTCACGTTTTTTAACAGCGCCACCTGTTCCATTTGCGGCATCAATAAGTTCATTAGCTAAATTAATAGCCATTCCCTTACCATTTCTAAGTTTTGCATAATTAACAATCCAACGAAGTGCTAATGCTTGACTTCTATCATCAGTTACTTCGATTGGAACTTGATAATTACTTCCTCCTACACGACGAGACTTAACTTCTAGTGCAGGTCTAACATTTTCTAAAGCTTCGTTATATACATCAATTGCCTCACGACCAGTTTTTGATGCAATAATATCAAATGCTTCATATAAGATTTTTTGAGCTGTACCCTTTTTTCCATCTTGCATAATTTGATTTACAAGTTTTGTAACAATTTTTGAATTATACACTGGATCTGGTAATACATCTCTTTTTTCTGCTCTTCTTTTACGCATAACTATCCTCCTTTATTTTGAATTATTTTTTTGGCTTTTTAGCACCGTATTTACTACGTCCTTGTTTACGATTATTAACTCCTTGAGTATCTAATGTACCACGAATTACATGATAACGAACTCCGATTAAGTCTTTAACACGTCCTCCACGAATAAGTACTACACTATGTTCTTGTAAGTTGTGTCCTTCTCCTGGAATATAGCAATCAACTTCTTTTCCATTAGAAAGTCTAACACGAGCATATTTACGTAATGCTGAGTTTGGTTTCTTTGGTGTTTTTGTACCAACACGTGTACAAACTCCACGTTTTTGTGGACTATTTTGATCAGTTTGTTTTCTTTCAAGTGTATTTAATCCTACATTTAAAACTGGACTTTTACTTTTACGAGTTTTCTTACTTCTTCCTTTTTTAACTAATTGGTTAATAGTAGTCATAATTTCCTCCTTCCAATTAACACACATCCTGGTGTATCAAAAATTCTATTTAATTAGGTCTTACCGAAGTAAAACCTAAACTTAAATCAAACATAATATAACATTCTAAGTATATGAAAGTCAAGCAAATTATAAGAACAAAAACAAATATTTTTAATTCTTTTTTTCACTACTTTCATCTAAAATTTAAAAAGCTAAAACCACACGAAAACTAGTATTTCCCCATGCATGACCAAATTCAGTTTCACATGCAAACATTCCGGCATCACTTCCAAAATCTGCACTTGCACCACGACGGAACCAAGGACCAACAGCTCTAAGAAAAATAGATACATCTTTATACCATGATCCTAATTGTCTTGGCTGTGATTCATAAGTAGCTGAAACAAAAGGTCCCATCTCTCCTGTTGCATCTCCTAAAATACGATTTGCATAATTTGCACTAGTCTCTTCATAAGGATAAAGATCATAATACTTTGCTTCTGGAAAGTCTAAACCATCTGTAAGTTCTAAAACCCCTGATGTATCTCCATAACAATTAACACAACCAAATGGACCATTAAATCCACTATTATAAAGACTATTAAGTCCACTCATTGGATTTCCGTTCTTATCTGCCATAACTCCCATAACATATTCCCAAGCTCCACCTGCCATATCATAAATTCCACTAATATTTCCAGTAGTACTTGCTAAATATCCTATTTCTGTATTATATTGCGTCATAATATCTGAATCTACTCCATATTGATTACAATCTAAATTGCTTGCACTATATCCACATGTTGGTTCTTTTGTTGCAACATATCCAGTAGAAAAGAAACCATGATTATTAATTCTAACACTTGCCATACTTCCATATTTACTATGTTGTAAATAAGAAATAGCTCCCCACTCTGTATTCTTCATCATATGACTATCTAATTCTCTCTTATAAT
>CAJUNF010000038.1 GCA_910587775.1 uncultured Bacilli bacterium
TGTAATAATGAAGGGATTTTCTCTTTTAATTCTTCAACAATTGCTTTTACTTGAATATTTGCATCTAAGGATGGATCTTCTTTTTTACAACCACACCATGTTGAAAATGGATAAGTTCCTCCAGCTATTGGTCTTGTTTCGTTCATTTTTCTGTCATTTTTCCATTGCTTTGAATTACAAATTCTGAATAGCAAGTTGTTTTATTCATTTTATCACCCATATTAATTGAAATTATTTCTAAAATATAAAAAACCCTTTTAATAGGGTTAAATTTCTAATGGTGTCCCCTTAGGGATTTGACTTCAAATAATAATCTAGAAAGGATTATTTTGACTTATACAAGTAAATCATTTAGAAAAAACAATTACTTTACTTTATACGATAATAACGAAAATTTAATTTGTTATTTTGAAAACTATCAAGAATTAACAAAATATACAAAATTAAGAATACAAGATATAGTAAAATTTTTTAAAAATTCAAATGATTACATTAAAATTACAATTCAAAAAAAAGAGTACAAACTATACACATTTTGTGACTAGAAAAGGAATAATAAAAAATTATGAAAAAAAGAAAAATTAATATAAATATCTTAGCACTTAGAACAAGTTTAATTTGGTATCCAACTACTGTATATACAACATGTAGATTTGGCGTATATCTTGATAATAGTGAAACAATAAAAAAAATACAAAATAATATATCACTATTTCTTCAAGAGAAAGAATTTGCTTGGATAATAATGCCAAGTATAATTACAGCATTATTAGCTACGCTTTATAGTTTTACACAGCAACTCTACAACAAAGACGAAACATAATTCGTCTTTTTTTCTTTGCTTAAAATATCATCGAAATAAAAAAAAAGTAACATGTTTTTTTATTTCACGTTACTTGCAATTCGTTCTCATTTTCGCTCTGAAACTAATCGTTCTTAAGAACTAGAAAGGAGAACTTAAAATGCTACAAACAAATGAGACATTAAGTATCACTTTACTCGATTACTTGTATCAAACATTTAATCTTGTATCTACTTACAAAGACGGATACTTAACTCTTACTAAAGAAGATTGATTTCTTCTTTCTTTTTTAAACTTATCATATTTTAGCAAAAATGTACACTATGAATTGACAAGTACTTTCGCGGCATAAATATTATATGCTACTTCTTTAATTCACTCAACATGCGCACTTCTGAATTATAATAGTCATTTTCTATGTGATATTTTTTTGCACTAATCTTTGCATTATGATTGTCTACTAACTTACAAAAATACATCATATTTCTTCTAAATGCATCCCAATAATTAATTTTCTGTACATATTTACCTAAGACTCCAAGATCAATATAATCTTCAGCTTGATCTATGAATTCTTGTATTGATATTACTTTATCTACTTCTTCTATTTCGTTTAATACTAATTTTTCAAACTTTCTTTTTAATTCATCATCATTAGATTCTACTTCTTTTATATCATATTGATACTTATCATCTCTTCCAAAATGTACTAGATATTTAAGTGCGCCATTAAACGAACGCTTAATTGGTTCTATCATATGTTCATCAACACTTATTTTCTTTGCTAATGCCGATATCGTACAAGCAGTCTTTAGCTTTAATACAAAGTGATAATGTGCTTTTTTATATTCACCATCATCGGTTAAATCTTGATCATGTCTTATCCAAATTGCACTTTTTAAATCTGTTAAAGCACTAAATTGATCATTAAATCTTTCATCATCTTCATATATTACTAAATCATAACAATAATTTCGCTTTTTACTTAATTTACTTTCCTTTTCTTCTTTCTCTTCTACTGTATTAACTATTTCTTTTTGTTTTTTCTTGCTCATGCAATATTCTCCATTCTTTTTTTATTTTTTTAAAATATACACACTCACAATTATTCACAAACTAACTTAACTAAAAACTATTCAGAAAATATAAATCCTTTTAAAAAACTCATTAAAAATAATTTCAAATCATATCTACTAATAAAAGAATTCTTTACTACATTAACATCTTTACTAATTACTACAAAATATACACCAGATTTATTTTGATTAACATATAATTCCATACCATGTAAATTATAAAACTCAATATATTCTTCAATTGACATATTCATCATTTTCTATAAACTCCATTCTTTTGTCACTTCATAAATATGTGCGCAACTAAACATTAAATTAATTACATAAATTACATATTTTCATTTTTATGTAATCTATGTTAAAAATCTTTATTTCTATAAAATTACATAAATTACATAGAAATTACATTATAGACGTAGCCCGTATGTAATTTCTATATCTCTTCGATTATAGAATTTTCTTTAAATTTCTTAGATTTTACGCGTCTTTCAGACGCTTTTATGTGTCATTTAACCAAAGAAAGGAATTCTTAAGAATTTCTTTCTTTGAAAGACAACATTATTCTGTACGCTCGAAATCAAAGTCAAGAGCAAGCTCTGTGTCTTCGACACTCTTGACTTTTTCTTGCATATCTAAGACTTTTACAGTTTCAAAACTATCTAAATTTTTAGATATCTTTTCTTTAAATTTTTCTAATTCTTGAGACTTCTCACCCCCTGCGCAGTGCATAGCACTTGCGCTCGTGGGTGCTACAGATAGACCTAGTCTTGTTGCTCTTTTTTCTTGTTCTTTTCTTTTTAACTCTTTTTGCAGTGATTCTTGCGCGTCTTTTTCATCTAGTTTAAAAGTTCTTGATACTTCTCTTAAATTCATATATTTATCATTAAATTCTTTTTCTTCTATATAATCTTCATTATCAACTAAACATCTCATATATTTTGTATTATAACTTTTATAAATGCGTCGATAAAAAAACGGTAATGATATTCTTTTCTTGAATTTATATTGTACATCTTCTTTTTTTACTTTTACACTCTTTGAATAATCTTCATCTTTATAAAAAATGTTATATCGAAAAAATCCAATTCCCAAAATCGGAATTTTTATAAAACGTACTATTTCATAAAATTCACATATCAATTGTCTTACTTGTTTCACTATTCGAGACGGATCTTGTGATAGAACATATATATTATTAATCCCAAAGTGTCTATGAAGCTGAAATGTTGTACGAGCACGACTCGGAAACTCTTTAAAATCGACCGAATCACAATACAATTGAAACTCATCTAATACAATATCACTATCCATTTTCCACTTATGATACTCACATAGATCATACAAAGATGTTTGATTACTATAATGTTTTTTACTAAGCATTATAGGATAATTACTATATACATTATTTACATATTGAAATTTGTGAAATAATCTTTTAAATATACGATTTTCTTTTTTAGCTTTTTTCTTCATTAAATACGTACAAAATAAAGTCTTTCCCGTTCCTGGCAAACCATGTATTCCTATTACTGACATATTATACTCTCCTTTTTTTTAAACTACAAAACTTACTATCCATGACCAAACTTTCATACATGATCGTAATAAAATGATTACGCATAATACTAAAAACAAACAGTATAAAATATTAAATAACACTACAACAATCAATTGCTGATACTGTGTAAAATTCTCAAATGTCACATTCGGAAACATCGCTTTAATATCACTATACTGAAAAAACAAATATACTTTACTTTCTGATGTATCTATTGCTTGTTTTTCTGTCCCCCATAGTGGCGATCGATAATATATTCTTAATACGTTTTGTGTTTCATCTTCACTTAATATAATCGAATAATTATTCTCTACTAAACTATAAAGATCAGTAGCATAATTCGTATATTCTTTAATTTCTGTATTAGATAATGCAGTCTTATACTCTGTTTTACTCACATCTAAAATATCATCAAAATAATATTCTATTTTATAGGCAACCGTAACAGGTTCTTTTTCTTCATAATCCCCAAACAAAAGATTCATATAAGTGTAGATCGGATCTTGATAAGAAAATGAACTAAAATCATAATACTTCTTTAAATCTTCTGAAACGTTTCTAAATTTATAGCGATAATAATTCTTAGACGTATCTATTTCATTAGTATACTTGATCGGTTTATTACTCCAAACAAGACCAGACATACCTTCCCAATTCTTGTTCTGAAAAACATAAGTATCATAAAAATATAAGTCTGCTGCTAAAGAAATTTTTTCAAATTCTATATCATTATTATCATTTGTAAACTTAAAACTAAAATAAGTACGATATGATGAACTAAAGCTTTCAAAAAATTGAAAATCAGAATTTGAAAAATTAAATACTGAACTATCTTCTAATGCAATCTCATTTAAATAAAAATAATATTTTGACGATTTCATTACTAAAAATATTAAATATGTTTTTTTCGAATCATATTGTTTCTCAATCAAATTATTAAAATATTTCTTAAATTGATCATATGAACTAGCTGTAAAAGGAAGTATATTAGACATATTTTTATAAAGATCTATTTCTTTTACTACTTCAATTTCTTTAGCAAAAACATTCATATATATTGAAAAAAAAGTTATAAATGCAATTATAATATACGATAACAACTTTTTATTCATTACTGATCACTTCTTTCCGATGTTTGCTTTGTTTCGTGATATTTTCTTGTATGTCTTGCTCCACTATAATTCACATGCCTTGCTCCACTTTTCAAAAGAAAAAGTTCACGTCTTTCTTGCATTTTATCTCTTAAATTCTCATTTCTTCCCATTCCAATTCGACCAAGTCCCGATCCACTCTCAGTTGGTACAAATAAGCGCAAAAATTGAAGTATCATAAATATAATTGAAAAACCAGCTATCAGAGAAAAAACACTCACTCTTTGACCAAAAAACTCAAATGTATATGATGTTCCAACTTTATACATTTCTTTAATTTGTTGAAATAAAAATGTAATAATTTGCGTCATTTTATCACTTCCTTACAAGCATAATCGGAAATAATATAAATGCTAAACATACAGAAAATAACATAAGCGCTAACACAAACGTCATTAAAGAATATAAAAACTGCATTTGTGGTGGTAATACACCAATTATCTCAACAACTATCTCATATAACGTCATCGTCATTTTTGATCACTTCCAAACATGTTCTTAAAAAAATCATTTTTCTTTATTTCATCAACTTTTTTCTTCAATTGACATAATAATGTAAAAATTACTACATCTAAAACTAATAAATTTATCAATATAATTGCTATCATTATTCTTCACCACTCTTTCTACAAAACAATCTTAATAATCATCGCAATTATTCCCATTGTAAAACCACTATATAACAATGAAACAAGTTCGACTGGTAAATTACTTAAAAAGCTTGTTATTGAACTTGCTATTCCACTTACACTCCCCACAAAACTTTTAAAACCATTTAGAATCGTTCCAGCACTAAAATCAAACTTACCAGGATCAACTCCAGGATTTATTGTATCTCCATTACCAGAATTCGTATTATTTGAATTCATACTATCATTATTATTGATATACATATCACTTTTTGATAAAACATATTTTGTTCCGTCTGCACCAGTTATAATTGCATCATTTGAACTTTCACTCGTAAATACTACATCCCAACTATTTAAATCATAATAAAGCGTAAAATCTTCCGTCTTATTTGGCACAGTAAATAAAAACGTATATTTTAAAATATCACTTAACTCATGTGGTGTTGTTAATTCAATTCTTTGTAACTGAAATGCACTCGATATGGAATAAACAATATCTTTATTTTTTTGAAACTTATTTCCAAGTAGGTAACTAGTCGTATAAAACTCTGTATCTCCAAAACTACTATACACATAAAGAGTATAATCACATTCCTCTCCACAACTTGATTTCGGAGTGAAATAAATTCCATATGGATACAAAGATAATGAAGTAGTCTGAAAATTAGCTGGTCCTTGGACAACTGCTTTTTCAAATAACATTGCTCCAAGACTTTTATAACTCATTTGTTTAGATACAACAGGATTCGTTTTATAATAATTTAACGACATATTATTTTCAAAATCATATCCCATTTTTTTTATAGAATTATCACCAATGACAGAATTTAAAACTGACATTCTTGCAAACATTTCTAACCAACGCCATTCGCTCGTTTTATAATGCTTTTTATCTACATACACACTTGTTAAATTAATTGCGTCATAACTTGAATTTAATTTTATATTATTACTTGCTACAAAATAAGAACGCGAAAACAACTTTGTTATATCTCTCTTTACTAAATTAAAATCTATTATAATTCTTTTATTATGAATATAATTCTTATACGAATTTAATAGAGTCATATCTTCTGAATATATTAACTCAATTACATCTACTTCTGTATTTAAAAATATATTTGATTCTGTTATCTGAATTGAATTTAAAAAATATAATCTTACTACATAATAAGGTTGTTTATCTTCATAAGTTCCTGATACTCCCGTTTCGCTTGCATATTGCAATGAAATTGCATTCAAACTTGGCAAACTTGTTATTTTATCATTTTCCAATGCTTTTTCTTCAAAATAGTCAAGAATATTAAATCCATGTTCCATCAAAAAATTCGCAAGAGGTGTTTGATTATTTAGTTCATAAAAAATATTTAAATATTCTTGTTTTTCAAATAAAACACTACCCTCTAAGCTTTCAGCTTTTACATTCTTTATCGCTAATAATGATATAACTATTATTAACATTACATATAAAACTTTATTTTTCATTCTTTTTACGTGTACTTATGCATTAATAAAAAAAGAAAGAACAAAATTCAACTTTAATCATTTCATTTTTATTCTTCCCCTCTTTTTGCTTCTAAGTTATTAGAAACTTAAAATAGATTTTACGAAACGTACTAGTACGAACACAATAGTGATAGCTACACCCAAATACGCAATTGGATGTTCTTCAATTAATTCAAAAATCGCTCCTGCATTACTAATTAATGAAGTAATAATTGAACCAATATTCGTTAACAATGTACTTAATGCATTTGTTTCCACATTACTCACCTACCTTTTTTTTCTTTTAAATTTATAAAAAAATAAGTGAGTATTTTTTTAACTAATTAAGTGACGTTCCAAGCTTACCCACAAACGTCTGTTGTTATTATTTAGCACAAAAATAGAAAGGAGGCCAATAACAAGTTTTCTACTAGCTCACTCTAGTAAGCTAATAACTTTTTTATAATTCTATATCAGCTATTTTGGAAAATGCTAATTTAAATTGATTATCCCCAGACGCTTTCAATTCAAGCTCTACATCAACTTGTTTTCCAATATATTGCTTAATTACATCATATTGTTCAACAGTTGCTTTGACTTTCTGAATATCATATCCCATTCTCGTCTCAGTAGTCTTCCCTGGAATAGCTATATAACAATTAGCATAGCCATACACTTTATTATCACTTGAAGTAAATGTTCCTTTGCTAACATTTAATATAAGTGCTTTTGCTTTAATTTCACTATTCATAGTCTTCTTCACTCGCTTTCTTATCAATTTCATTGATTATTCGATTTATTCGATACAATATTTTTCTACATTCGTCTTCGCATGTATCATTATCACAACAACTACTTGATCGAAGAGATCTTCGATTATTCTCGATTTCATAAATCATGAAATTTTCTAGATTTTCTTTTAAATCAAATAAGTCAATCCCTATTCTTTTTATTCTTTTACTTTGAATTTCTTTTTTCATTTTTTCTCTACCTTTCCTGACATAGTTATAACATCGAAAAAATTTATAATCACAAAATGAGAAAAAAAATTGACTAAAATTTAGAAAAATGTTAAAAAATAACAAGAGGAGGCTTGATCAAAATTTGACAAATATAGATATATATATATAATACTCATCCGAGGTGAGGAAAAATGCTCTTTGAAAACATTTATAAAGAGTTTTTAAAATATGCTGAAAAGCGGCATAAAAAACAAGGCTTTTATACCTTAACACATGACTTTAAATTACATATCTTGCCATACTTCAAAGAAATGGACATTCGGGATATTAGAAGAGTAGACATACTTAATTGGCAAGATTATATACTTGAAAAAAAATTTAGTAGTAGTTTTAATACAAAATTACAATACGAATTGAGTTCTTTTCTAAAATTTTGTTGTGAAAAAGACTTCTTAGAGAAAAATGTAGTACTAGAAGTAGAACGATTCAAAGATAAATGTGAAAAAACTCTACATAACGTATATACATTAAAAGAATTTAGAAAATTTAGACGAGGACTTAATAATAACATCTATAAACAATTTTTTAACTTTCAATTTTTCTGTGGCACGAGATGTGGTGAAGCACTTGCATTAAAATTTAGTGATATAAAAGGATTACAAATTGACATTACTAAAAATTTACAAAGGCGAGGACCTAGAGAAATTGATACACCAAAAAATAAATCTTCAATTAGAACTATAAAGATAAGTATATTAACATACTTACGATTATTAAAATTAAATATTCATTACAATTTAAAGTTTGGTGATGGGGATGATTATTTTGTCTTTGGAGGCCCTAAACCACTTGCTCCTACTACGATTGATAGATACAAACATAACGCATGTTTAAAAACAAATATGAAAGAAATTACAGTACATGAATTTAGACATAGTTATATTACTAGACAAATACATAAAAATGTACCTATCGACGTTGTTTCAAGAAGTGTAGGACATTCTAAGATTTCAACTACAGTAGATATATATTTACATGAAGAAAAAAGACCACAAAGTGATCTTCTTTCAGGATTAGATTTTTATACCTTAACACACAATTTTAAAAAACTAATCAATTTATTTAAAAGTATTTCTACTTTTAAATCTTAAATGGTGTCCCCTTAGGGATTCGAACCCTAGACCCACTGATTAAGAGTCAGTTGCTCTACCAACTGAGCTAAGGAGACATTTTCTGGTAACAACAAAATTATAGCAAAATTTTTTCTTGAATTCAATCTTAATTCTATTTAAAAAGTTTTTTCTTATAGGTTTTGTGTTAAAATGGTTATAGAGGTTGATAAAAATGAAAAACAAATATCAAAGACTTTCAAAAAATGAAAAAATGGAATGCCGTAATATGTATTATGCTACTTTAAAAGGAAAAGAAATGCGTTTAAGACTTATTCGCTTAAATATTACTGGTACGCTTGGATTATTAATTGCCATATATATGATTGTTAATGGTAACTATACCAAAGAAATTCAATGGTATGATTATTGTATAGCAATTTCTCTTTTCCTTGCTTCTTTTACCTTTCTTATAGGTGCTTATATTATTCGTGGAAAAGTATTAAATCAGTTTGCAATTAAAATCCCTAGATTTCGTAATAAATAACTTTTTTATTCATAAAAAAAATCCTTTTTAGGATTTATTTTTTTAGTGGCGGAGCAGAGAGGATTTGAACCTCCGCGCCGGTTACCCGACCTAACGCCTTAGCAGGGCGCCCTCTTCGGCCTCTTGAGTACTGCTCCATTACATAAGTACTTTTTCATTTTACAATATAAATTTTCGTTAGTCAATGAAAAAGAATTAGATTTTTTATCGATAAATGAAAATAGCAAGATTCATTTCTTACTAAATGCTATTTTTTATTCATGTGTTTTTTCCAAAGAAAAGGAATTAAATCTCTATGTTAACGTATTTTATTTTTTCCTTAAAAAAATTTTTTTCTTTTTTTAACATAGTAAACGCACGCGAAAACTAACATTACTATTCGCATGACCATTCGTATTATCAAACGCAAACACTCCAGCATCAGTACCATGTGGAAAATTTGTACCACGTATGAACCAAGGATTCGAGTGTTTGACAAACCTTCTACGATATGACTTAATCCCTACAATATATTTGTAAATAAAACATATAATTTATTATGGCAAATTTATCACAAATTTTACAAGAGTTAGAAACCGAAGATTTCATATGGATTGTATACTCTTTTATTGTTATAGGTGCTATTATTTCTAACGTTTTAGAACGTGATTGGATTATAAAGCACCAGAAAAAATCTTACCAAGAATTTCACTTTATTAATACCACTATTTTTTTTGTTAGTTTTTTAATTTATCTTTATTTTGTTTGGTTAAATTACAAACATTTAAAGGAAACAAAACATTATTCTTCCATGAAAGAATTATTTTTAAATGAAGCTAATTTTGTAGCAGCTTGTTTATTTTTAATTGGAGGACTTATTTATTTATTTACTGAGATTTCTAGTAATTCAATTACTACTGAACCAGCTGAACTTATTTAATAGAACGATAAACTTTATGAGACTCTAAATTAATTCCTTTTAAAGATGCTAATTCTGTTACACTAACTACTTGAAATCCTTTTATGTATAGTTCTGGTAATATTTTTTCAACTGCCTGAATTGTTGAATCATATAAATCATGCATTAGAATGATGTCACCATCTTCTACATGATCTATAACTGCTTTATAGACATGATTCTCGTCTCGATATCTCCAGTCTTCTGTATCTAAATTCCAATTGATAAAGGAATAATTTAAATTCTCTTTC
Organism: uncultured Bacilli bacterium; assembly: GCA_910587775.1. GTDB lineage: Bacteria > Bacillota_I > Bacilli_A > RF39 > UBA660 > MGBC162267. The sequence goes on from CAJUNF010000038.1 coordinate 10,511, forward strand.
ATCGTATTATTAACACTTCCGTATGGAGCTCTTAAAAGATTCAAATCCTTACCTGTAATTGACTTATAAATTTCATTGGTCTTTTTTTCTTCTTCTAGTAATTCTTCTTTTTTTAGTCTTGTTAAATTTACATGATTGTAAGAATGACTTCCTATTTCATTTCCTGCTTTTAATACTTCTTCTAATACATTTGGAGCATTGGCCATGCGATTTCCTACCATAAAAAATGTTGCATGCATCTTATTATTTTTTAAAATTTCTACTAGTTTTAATGTTTTTTCATTATTAGGACCATCATCAAAAGTTAATGCAACTGTCTTTTTTTTAGGATCGTAATGCATTCCATTTTCGTTTTCATATTCTTCTTTTAAATTGACTTTGAAATTTAAATCATTTTTGATTTCATGATAATCTACGTTTAAAAATAATTCTTCATTAGGTGTTGGAGATATAGTAAAATCATAAAAATAAATAGTCAGTTCTGTTTCTTTTAAAATATAAGTGATTTTTCCATTTCCATAATTTAAAACATCTGCAATAAATTTAGGATACTTTAAGCTAATTAATTCTTTTATTTTATTTTTAAAATCATTTTGCCTCTCTTCTTTTACTATATCCTCAATTCCAAGTAATTCTCCGTTTTTAACGTCAATTAAAAACGATTGATAAGAGCCATCTGAGTTTTCAAAAATTGCTTGAATATATTTTTCTTCAATTATTGTTTTTTCTTTAAAAACTCTAGATGTTTCTTCTTCTACTAAGGAAATTAGCTTTTTATCAGCTTTTTCATAATTTACATAAACGCCAAGGTATTTTTTATTTTCAAAAGTAAAAAACATAGTAATTAGTAAAAAAACTGCAAATATAATCATGAAGATTTGCTTTCTTTTTCGTATGTATGAGCAGATGTTTTTCATATTCTCACCTACTATCTAGTATACCAAATTTTAAAAGAAAAATGAGAAGTCTTCCATATTTTTATCAAAAGTGTAAAGAATAGATTTTCATTTTATTACTTACCTATTCATTTTTGTTTATGTGTTTATCTTAAAAAAGAAAGGAACTTAATTTCTATGAAATTTTTACTTTTTATCATTTGATTTATTTGTATTTATTATTTCATAGTAAAGACGCGCGAAAACTAACGGTCGTATACATAGGACCATTCGTAGCATCGAACATAAACACTCCAGCACCACTACCTTGCGGAAAATAATTACCGCGAATGAACCAAGGGTTATCAGAATAGACAAACCAAGCCAATTAAATTAAATCCCCTACTATTTTAGTATACGATATTTATAAAAAAAGATCCACATGGGATCTTTTCAGAGTGTAGACAAACCCATAGATTTTTTCTATGGGTTTTCTATTAATTAA
>CAJUNF010000039.1 GCA_910587775.1 uncultured Bacilli bacterium
ATCTCCTGTGAATTACAGGTTACAATCCTCTAATTAGAAACTATTTTTACACTGTACAACTTTTGGGGTTCAGTTCAAAATTGCTCTTTTTTATTTTATTTCATGAAAACTTCACAAATTTGTTATAATATTCACTAAAAGAGGTGATGGCATGAACATATTAGTATGTGATGATGAAGCATTAATTCGTGAAGTAATCAAAGAATATTTAGTATTAGAGGGATATCAAGTTTCGGAAGCTGAAAATGGATATCTTGCTTTAGAACTAGTGAAAGAAAATGATTATGATTTGATTATCATGGATATTATGATGCCTAAAATGGATGGATATCAAGCTGTAAAAGAAATAAAAAATATTAAGGATATTCCTATTTTAATGCTATCTGCAAGAGCAGAAGAATTTGATAAATTACTAGGATTTGAATTAGGAATCGATGATTATGTCACTAAGCCTTTCAGTCCAAAAGAATTAGTGGCTAGAATAAAAGCCATTACCAAAAGAAAAGAGAAAATTTCAAATAACTATGTTTTTGGAGGATTAATATTAGATGATTCCGCCCATGAAGTAACAATAGATGGAGTAAAAGCAAATCTTACACCCAAAGAATATGAACTTTTAAAATATTTAATTGAGAATAAAAATATTGCTTTATCAAGAGAACAGTTATTAACAAATATATGGGGATATGATTTTTATGGTGATGATAGAACCGTAGATACACATGTAAAGACATTACGAAATAATTTAGGAAAATATCGAGATTTCATTACTACAATTCGCAAAGTAGGTTATAAATTTGAATATAAAGAAGAAAACGAATAGTATAACATTTAAAACCCTATTTTATTTAGTAACATTTAGTATCTCTATTCTCTTATTATTATGGTTCTTCCAAGCTATATTTTTAAATGTTTCCTATGAAAGATTTCAAGTAAAAAACTTAAACAAAATATCCAATCAAATTTTAAATGAAGAAGAAAGTTCTTTATTAGAAACCTTAGAACAAATTGCCTATGAAAATGAAGTTTGTATTGAATATGTTAGTGCCAGCAAAAATATCTCATTTAACACACGCTTAATAGGATGTGAACTTGGAAAAAATAATAAAGATATTATGAAATATCAAACTGAAATGATTTCTAATAATCGTACCATGCAAGCATTTCGTTTAGTGAATCAAGAATATGAAGCAAATGCATTCCTTTATGGAATTCAAAAAAATGCAAGTTATGTCTTCGTTTATACCACATTAGAAGATTTAAGTAACGCTTCAATTGTTTTAAAAGGACAATTAATCTACTTAACAGTAATAGCTATCATTTTTGCTTGTACCATCGCTTATTTTCTTTCCCATAAAATAACGAAACCAATTTTAGATATTACAGAAAAAGCTAAAAAATTAGGAACTGGTAATCATGATATAATCTTTGAACAAAATGGAATTTTAGAAATTGATGAACTGGCAGAAAGCTTAAATATAGCCCAAGAAGAATTATCTAAAATGGATGAGCTTAGAAGAGATTTACTAGCGAATGTATCCCATGATTTAAAAACACCACTTACAATGATTAAAGCCTATGCTGAAATGGTTCGTGATATATCTTATAAATCAAATGAAAAAAGAGAAGAACATTTAAATATTATTATTTCAGAAACAGATCGCTTAAATCTATTAGTAAACGATATTTTAAGCCTTTCAAAAATGCAAGCAGATGCAGACACATTAAAAATGGAAACATTTGACTTAACAAAAGAAATACACGGTATTATAAAAAAATATGAAATTATAAAAGATCTGGAAAATTATAACTTTGTAGTTGAAATGCCAAAAGAAGCGTTTGTTTTAGCGGATAAAAATAAACTAAACCAAGTAATCTATAATTTGATTAATAATGCAATTAATTATACTGGCAAAGATAAATTAGTAAAAATTCGTATGGTAGAAGAAAAAGGCAAATATTTAGTTGAAATTACTGACACAGGAAAAGGAATAAAAAAAGAAGAAATCAATTTAATTTGGAATAAATATTATAAAAATGAAAAAAATCACAAAAGAAATGTAGTGGGAACAGGTATTGGCTTATCCATTGTAAAAACAATTTTGGAACGACATAATTTTGAGTATGGCGTAAGAAGTAAAAAAAATGTAGGGACAACATTCTATTTTAAAATAAAAAAAGAAAAGAAAAAGAAATAACTTTATCATTCTTTCACGATTACTTCACTAAAACTTCATAATTATTTAGTATCATGAATACATCGAAAGGAGAGTGATCAAGTACTGTAAGCTACAATATATTATGAATATATTAAAAACTCTATACAATATAAATAACATATAAACTCAAACTCACACTTTTGGAAAGAAGGACTATTCTTCTTTCTTTTTTTTAAATAATTTATGATATAATGATCAAAGAAAAAGGAGTGAATATATGACAGATAAAATAACGTCTTTTGTAGTAAGCCTTTTTGGTGCTTGGGCAGGAACTTTAGTGGGAAAATACATTATTGTTTTTATTATTTCTTTAATGCCAATTTTAGAACTTCGTGGAGGTCTTTTAGCATCAAGTATATTAGGATTACCAATGTGGCAAAGCTACATAATATGCTTAATTGGAAATATTTTACCAATTCCATTTATTTTATGGTTTATTAATCCCATCTTTCGTCATATGAAAAATCTTCCCCATATTGGAAAATTTGTATCATGGTGTGAAAAAAAAGCAGAAAATAAAAAAGAACAAATTGAAAAATTAAAATATATTGGCTTATTTTTGTTTGTTGGAATACCACTTCCAGGAACTGGAGCATGGACTGGATGCTTAATAGCAGCTCTTTTAAATTTAGATAAGAAAAAATCAATGCTTGCAGCGATATTAGGAGTAATTATGGCAGGAATTATAATGTTAATTCTCTCTTATGGAGTACTAGGAAGTGTGATTTAAGTGACTACAGTATTTTTTATTACAAACAATTATGTTTTTCGAGGTGAACGAATTTATAAAAAAGAAATTTCTGAAGAACAAAAAAAAGAAGATAATTTGCTAAGCTTTAAAGGCGAAAAAATAGCAAGTGAGTTACTAAAAAAAGAAGAACTAAAAAAAGTGAAAGCAATTTATACTTCAAATTATAAAACAGCGATTGGTTCTGCCAAATATCTAAGTGAAGAACTTGATTTGCCTATATATATTGATGAACGTTTAAAAGAACGTAAAATAGGAATACAAAGTAATGAAAACGAAACATTTTTAAAAGACAAACAAAAACAAGATTTTGACTATAAATTTCACAATGGTGAATCAAGAAATATGGTAATTAATAGGATGAAAACTTGTTTAAAAGACATTTTATTTCATAATGAAGAAGAAAGTGTAGCAATTTTTAGTCATGATATTGCTATAGAAAGCCTTTTTACTATTTGGTGTGAAATGGGTTTCAGTTTAGATGAAGAAATGATTTTAAATTATAAAGATCAAGTAGTCATTGATGGAGCATACCATCATCATCGTATATTTAAATTAGAATTTGAAGGGGACAAATTAAGAAATATGATTTGGGTACAAGAAAAAGAACTATAATTAGTTCTTTATTCTTCATTTTCAATCGTTTTCCACTCAGTTGTACCACATGTTGTACAAATAAAAGGTACTAAAACTTTTTTTCCTTTTGGTTTATCATACTTTTCCTCTAAAGAAACACATAATAATCCACTTTCAGAATCGATATAAGCTCGTCCTTGTAGCGTCGTCTCACTACATTTACTACAACCTGGTTTTTTCATAATTGCATTCCTCCTAATAATAATGTGGTCGAAAAATACTAAATCATACAAAGAAAGGATCTTTTTTATGGAAATTGAAATAAATGTTGGTATAAGCAATAGACATCTTCATTTAACAAAAGAAGTTTATGAAAAGTTATTTGACACTCCACTTGAAAAAGTTAAAAATTTAACTCAAGTAGGAGAGTTTGCTTCTAATCAGTTTGTTACTTTAAAAACGAAAGATAACACAATAAAAAAAGTTAGGATTGTAGGACCTTTTAGAAACTATAATCAAGTTGAAATTTCGAAAAGTGATGCCTACAATTTAAAAATAAATCCACCAGTTCGAAAAAGTGGGGATTTAGAAAATTCAGAGTCAATAACTATTATAGGGCCAAAACGAGAAATAACACTAGATAATGTTTGTATCATAGCACAAAGACATATTCACATAAATACATTAGATTTAGAAAAATATCACTTGAAAGAGAATGATGTAGTAAAAGTAATGGTAAAGGGTCCAAGAAGTGCCATAATAGATGCAAATATAAAATCAAGTGATAATGGTGTAATGGAATTACATATTGATATTGATGAAGCCAATGCCTTTTTATTAAGTGGAAAAGAGAAGGTTACTTTAATATTAAATAATTAAAGAAGGAGAATTACATGGAATGGAAAATTGGAAATATTAAAATAAAAAATCAAATAGTTTTAGCACCAATGGCTGGTTTTTCAAACACTTCTTTTCGTAAAATTATCAAACAAATGGGGTGTGGTTTAATTTATGCAGAAATGGTAAGTGATAAAGCCATAATGTATGGAAGCGAAAAGACATTTGAACTATTAAAAATGAGTGAAAGTGAGCGTCCAATTGCCCAACAAATATTTGGTAGTGACCAAAAATCATTTGTAATCTCTGCAAAAGAAATAGAAGCAAAAATGCATCCTGATATCATTGATATCAATATGGGATGTCCAGTTCCTAAAGTTGCAGTAAAAGCTCAAGCAGGAAGCGCCCTTTTAAAAAATCCAGAAAAGATTTATGAAATAGTTTCAGAAGTTGTAAAAGCAGTATCTGTTCCAGTCACAGTAAAAATCCGAAGTGGATGGGATGAATCACATATTAATGCTACAGAAGTAGCTAAAATTTGTGAAAGCGCAGGTGCAAGTGCTATCACAATACATGCTAGAACAAGATCGCAAGGATATAGTGGACATGCGGATTGGGAGATTATAAAAAAAGTAAAACAGGCAGTAAACATCCCTGTAATAGGAAATGGAGATATCCTAAGCTGTTTTGATGCAAAAAAAATGTTAGAAGAAACTGGCTGCGATGCAGTGATGATAGGAAGAGGAGCTTTAGGAAATCCATGGTTAATAAAAGAATGTGTAGAATATTTAGAAAAAGGTATTCTCCCAAAAGAAGTTTCTAATTTTGAAAAAATTGCTATGATGCGCCATCACTTTGATTTATTAAAACAAGATAAAAATGAAAAAGTAGCACTTTTAGAAATTCGCTCAAATATACTTTATTATTTAAAAAATATGCCTAAAAGTAAAGAAATTAAAACCAAAATATGTTCTTCAAAAACAGAAGAAGAATTAAAGAGTATACTAAAAAATTACGAAGAAGAATTAAAAGAATTGATTTAAAATTGCAAGAAGTAGAAAAAGAAATGCACCAATATATCGATTCTTTTTTTCAATTTTAAATAAATTACCAAAATAATATCCAACAAGTAAAATGGAAATTGACATAATACTAAATAATAAAACAAGAAAGATAGCTGGATATTCATAAACAAAAGAAAGAGACACTAAAGTTCCATCCATACAATGTGTAACAATAACAAGAAGTAATTTTCCAAAAGATAGCGTTTTATTTTCTTCAAATGTTTGAATTTCTTCATTATCGCGAAAAGATAAATAAGCTAAAATAAGATAGAGAATAGTTGAAACAAAGTTAGTTACAAATTGAAATTGAAAAAAAGAATAAAAATAGATGGCACAAGAATAAATGATAATATTTCCAAGAAAAAAGAAAAGAATGTTTTGTTTTGAAAAAGAGATATTTGCTAAACGTAATCCAAGTCCAATAATAAAACCATCTAAACTTGCTACAAGTGCACTAAAAATAACAAACATAAATACTCACCTGTTATAATATATCTATTAAAATATAAAATGCTCGGGCACCTACAAATAAAATAAAAAAAACAATCTTTAAAAAGATTGTAATTTATAAAATGGCGCTTGATGTAGGACTCGAACCTACGACCCAACGGTTAACAGCCGTTTGCTCTACCGACTGAGCTAATCAAGCAGTACTAATTAAGTATATACTATAATTATGCCAGATGTCAACCAGATTATACCAATTTTTTATGAAATAATAGTTAAAATTAAACATATAAAGTAGTTTTAAAATATGATATACTAAAAAAATAGAAGGTGTATTATGAATCAAGGGCCTGAGTTTATGACTTTTTCAAAATCGAATCAAACTAATCTTTCAAATGCAAAAATAAATCCAGAACAAAATACTAGTTTTAACTTTGAAAACAGAAATCTGTCAGATAATAGAATTTATGAGCTTCAAAAAGAAAATGAAGAATTAAAAAAGAAATTAAAAGATCGTCAAGTTGCAATGGCACTCCCAGCAGTTTTTTTGATTATATTGATAATTAATGTAGGATGGCTTTTAGGAGTTAAATTAATAATTTATCCTAAATTTGAAGAAAGCGTAAAATTAAACGAAACAATGAAAAATGAATATACCAAATTAAAAAGTAAAGTAAACGCAATTGTAGGTGAAGAATGAAACCTAAAAATCCGCAAGATAGTAAAATAGCTTTTATATTAGGAACATTTTTTTTAACAATCATCACTTTTTATGTTGCGATACCTAAATTTATTGATTTAGAAAAATATCAAAAATTATCGAACCGATTAGACATAATAAATGAATGGGATAATAACAATAATAACGAAAATAAAAGACCAACGAACAATAATCAAGGTTCTAATTCATCTAACAATACACAAAATAATCCTTCAAAAAATCCAAATATAGAATCAAATCAGGAAGAAAACAATATGGATCTTCCAAACTCTAATGAAAATAATAATTCTAATGATACTGAAAATAATGAACAGAATAATGACTTTCAAAATCCAGAGCTTCCAACAGAGCCTGATATAGTAAAACCAGATGATCCCCCAAAAGAAGAAACAAATCCTCCAATAACAGAAGAAAATCCACCAGTAGAACCTTCGAAAGAAAAAACATTTACTGTTAAGTTTTATCAAAATGGTGCAGACCAAATTGAAACAAATGAATTAAAATGTACAACAAAAAATGATTCGTGTACAATAACACTTCCAAAAATTACAAAAGAAAATGGAGAAGTACATGGTTGGAACAAAAATAAATATGCTCAAGAGGGGATAACTGTAAATTCAACTTATAAAGTTACAGAAAATCATAATTTATATGCGATAACAAGTAAAACTAATACGGTAACATTTGATCCAAATGGTGCTAATTTAAATTTTACTTCATCTAACTGTAAAATATTTAATCAAGAAAAAAGTTGTGTGATAAACACTCCAACTATTAAACGAGAAAACGGATATGGTATAGGCTTTTCTAAAAATGCTAACGCAACAACTAGTAGTTATAATTCAAATATTAGTGTTTCATCTAATTTAAATTTATTTGCAATATCAGCAAGTGATTTCACGGCGTATTTTAATCCAAATGGTGCATTTTATATTGGTGCAAAATCTCTTTCTTGTAAAGTTTATAATAAAAATAAAAGTTGTAATATTATCTCGCCAACAATTGAAAAAGATTCTTATACAACATTAGGTTGGAATTCGAATAGTGAAGCAACCACTGTAACTTACCAAGTAGGTAGTAGTATAACATTAAATAAAAATTCCAATTTTTATGCAATTCGTAGAATTAATAATACTGGATTTTTAACTACAGAAGCATATAATGGGCTTAGCTTAGTAAATCAACTAAGAACTAGTAATAATGTTCCAGCATTAAAATGGTCAAAATCATTAGAACATAGTGCAGAACTAAGAGTTTTAGAAATAATAAAAGGCTATGATCCATTAAATCCACATAAACGTCCCGATGGAAGAGAATTTTACACTGTAAACGATTTAGCTTATGGAGAAAGTTGGACTACTGCATTTCAAGGTACAGCATTAGAAATGTATCAAAACTTTTTTAATTCTCCTCCTCATAAAGCTGCAATGTTAGATAAAAGCTATAAAACAATAGGGATTTCTGGTTATAAAAATCCTTCGGATGGAGTATATTATTGGGTTCAATTATTTGGTAATTAAATTGACTTCTCAAATTAGTTGGAATATAATGAATACGAGTGAAGAGGTTGTGTTTTATGGAAAGACTAAGCTATGAAAAATTTTTAGTATACCTACGTCAATTTCAAAGTAAACTACAAAAAGATTTTAATGAGGATTTAAAAAGATTTAATTTAACAAGTACTTATATTGGCATCTTTTTATTGCTAAATGAAGAACCAGATGGTTACTCTATGTCTGAGTTAAGTCGTTTAAATTCTGTAGACAATGCTTTAATGACAAGGAATATTAAAGAACTAGAAAAAATAAACTATATTTATAGAAATCGTGAGAATGAATCGCAACGAAAATACCACATCTGTTTAACTGAAACAGGAAAAAAAGTTGCCAAAGAATTAAAAGAATTATTGCAAAAAAGACAACAAGAATTTTTGAATTCTTTTACGAAAGAAGAAAAAGAAATATTGGAACAAGCAATAGATATTATTTTTCAGAAATTTGTACTTACGATAAAGGAGGAAAACAATGCTTGAGTTAAAAAATATTAGAAAAAGTTATACTACTGGAACATTTACACAACATGCTCTAAAAGGCTTAGATTTAAAATTTCGTCAAAATGAGTTTGTAGCAATACTAGGGCCAAGTGGTTCAGGAAAAACGACCCTTTTAAATATAATAGGTGGATTAGATCGCTATGATAAAGGAGATTTAATCATTAATAAACGTTCTACAAAATTATTTAAAGACAAAGAATGGGATGCTTACCGTAATAACTGCATCGGTTTTATCTTTCAAAGTTACAACTTAATTAGTCATATTGATATTTTATCCAATGTTGAAATGGGAATGACTTTAAGTGGAGTTAGTTCTAAACAAAGAAGAAAAAAAGCTCTTGAAGTTTTGAAAAAAGTAGGATTAAAAGATCACGCACACAAAAAGCCAAATCAACTTTCTGGTGGACAAATGCAACGTGTTGCAATAGCAAGAGCACTTGCAAACGATCCAAATATTATTTTAGCAGATGAACCAACTGGAGCACTAGATTCAAAAACAAGTGTTCAAATTATGGAACTAATTAAAGAAATAGCAAAAGATAAACTAGTAATAATGGTTACACATAATCCAGAACTTGCTCATGAATATGCAAGTAGGGTAATTGAAATGAAAGATGGAGAAATAATAGACGACTCTAATCCATTAAAAGAAAAAGAAGAAATTGAAACAGAATATTTAATAAAAAAAACATCTATGAATTTTAAAACAGCACTTCATTTATCGCTAAATAATATTAGAACGAAAAAAGGTCGTACAATACTTACTGCTTTTGCATCATCCATAGGAATTATTGGAATATCTTTAATTTTAAGCTTAAGTAATGGTTTTGATAAACAAATAGATCTTTTTGAAAAAAATACACTAAGTGCATTACCTGTAATAATTAGTAAACAAAGTATGAGTTTAGATGAAGAAACAATGGAAAAAATGCACAATGACATGATAAGTAAAGAAAATACTTATCCAAATATTGATTACATTATTCCAAGTAAAACAGACGAAGAACAATATACTCATGAAAATAAGATTACAGAAAATTATACAAATTATGTAGAGAAAATGTCTGCTGATTACGTATCTGGAATTAATTATGTTTATACAACTGGACTAAATTTACTTCAAAAAATAGATGGAAAAGTAAAGTGGATAAATACAAGCAACTTAAATGTTGGAATGATTCCTCATACATTAAGTGAAAATACACCAAGCGTAATATCTCAACGATTCGATATATTAGCTGGTAGAGAACCAAAATCAAAAGAAGAAATAGTAATCGAAGTAGATAACAAAAATCAAGTTTCAAAACAGTTACTAGAAGTATTAGGATTTACCAAAGAAGAAAATATTTCATTTGATACTATTTTAAATAGTAATGTAAAAATAGCTTATAATGATGACTATTATCAAAAAATAGGAAATTATTTTATGCCTAATTCTGATTTAGAAAAAGTTTATGAAAATAAAAATAATCTTACTTTAAAAGTAGTAGGAATTATAAGATTAAAAGAAGAGTACCCAAATGTCGCATCTCAGCCAGGTATTTATTACACAAATGATTTGATGAAAGAATTAATTGAGAAAAATTCAGAATCTCTAATTGTCCAAGCTCAAATAAAAAATAATTATAATATTATGACCGGAGAAAACTTCGACTTATCAACAAAAGAAGGAAAAGAATTAAAAGAAAATATATTAGCATATTTAGGGTATAAATCTATTCCATTTATGATTCAAATTTATCCAAAAGATTTTGAATCAAAAGATTATATTTTAAATTATTTAGATGATTATAATAAAGATAAAATAGAAGAAGATAAAATAGCTTATATTGATCAAGCAAATTTAATGAGTTCCCTATCAAGTAATATCATGGATGCAATTACAATCGTTTTAATAGCATTTAGTAGTATTTCTTTAATTGTTTCATCTATAATGATTGGAATTATTATGTATATTTCGGTACTAGAAAGAACAAAAGAAATAGGAATATTAAGAAGTTTAGGTGCAAGAAAAAGAGATATTGCAAGAGTATTTAATTCTGAAACCTTTATTATAGGATGCTCTTCTGGAATAATTGGAATTCTTGTAGCATGGCTATTACTAATCCCTACTAATGCTGTTTTAAAAAATTTAACTTCTCTAGATAATATTGCTGTTATGAATCCATTACATGCACTTATCTTAATTACAATTAGCGTAATCCTTACTTTAATTGGAGGATGGATACCAGCAAAACTAGCAAGTAAAAAAGATCCTGTAATAGCACTAAGAACAGAATAAAGTCTATAAAAGACTTTTTTCTCAGAGTGTTGACAAAGGTCAATGCTCTTTTCTTTTAAAAAAAGTTGTTG
>CAJUNF010000040.1 GCA_910587775.1 uncultured Bacilli bacterium
TTATAACACTAAGTCTACCACTTTTTCATAAGTTTTACTAGTTATTTCTAAGTAATAATAATTATTGCAAACAAAAAAAGAGATCTTCTTTAGATCTCATCATTATTTTATTTCAATATATTTTTTAGTATTACGTTCCTCTAATTTAGGAATAGTAAGTTTTAAAATACCATCTATAAATGCTGCTTCAATATGATCTTCATCTACATCTCCTAAATAAAAGCTTCTTGTATATTTTCCATATACACGTTCACGACGGATATACTTTCTAGAAGTATTATCTTCTTCCTTTTTTATTTTTTCTGCTGAAATTACTAAATTTCCATTATTACATTCAATTTTAATATCTTCTTTTGTAAATCCAGGAATGTCTATTTCAATAAAATATTTATTATTTTCTTCATAAATATCACATTTCATTTTGGAAGCTTCTCCCTCTAAAAAGTTATCAAATAAATCATCTAAATAAAATTTTCTCGGTACAATATTCATTTGTATCATCTTCCTTTCATAAGATGATTATAGCACCTTTTTAGCACTTGTCAAGCTAAAGTGCTAAAAAGTGACAAAATAGGAAAATTTTAATATCTTGTTTTTTCTTTAATAATATTTTTACTACACATATAAGTAAGAAGGAAATACCCACCATAAATAAAAATTAAGAAAAAAGATGTCATTAAAATGGATTGTAAAAGCTTCTCATTACCAAACGTTTCAATAATATAATTACAAAATTGTATACCAAAAATAGAATGAATAATTGCAAATATTAATGGAAAAAGAAAGAATATTGCAATTTGGCGAAATAATGCCTGATTTATCATTTTTTCATCTACTCCAATTTTACGAAGCATTTGAAATCTTGTTTTATTATCTGTACTTTCACTTAATTCCTTCAAAGCTAAAATTGCTGCACTAGAAATTAGAAAAATAATTCCTAAATAAAGTCCGATAAATGTTACCATAGCAGAAAGACCAATACTCGATTCATAAATTGATATTTTTGTAGAAACGCTTAAACCACTTTGTTCTAAAGACTTCATATAACTAGTATTTGGTAAAGAATCTACCATACTTTCAGTAAATTGTTTTTCTTCTTTTGAACTTCCAGTATAATTTGCTATCAATATATTATTTTCTCTAAAATTATCATCAACAGCATCATCAGGAACTAAAAATAATCCAGAATTTACATGACTTTGTGACATATAAATAAATCCATTTTGACAACTATCATATTTTGGATAATAAGTTTTACCAGAAATAGTAATTGGAGTTTTTGCTTTTAAACCTTCATTACGAATCCCTTTTAATCCATCAAAATCTGCAAGTAAAATATATTCATCATTTTGAAGTTCATATGTAGGAAGATGAAAATACTGAGCTATTCGATTATAATCACTAATTCGAACTAATTCCTCCATAGTATCAAAATTCATATAATAATAAGTTTCTTGAATCTTAGAAAACGCAGATCCTAGTGTACTTTTGAAATTAAGATCAGGATACTCATAAGTATTAAAAGAAATAATATCTGTTAAATCAGCAATAAGATCTTTGTTGGATCTCTCTAAAGTTTCTAAAATATTTAACTTTGTATCAAATCGATCACTATCTGTTAAAAAAGTATCATAATCAGTTCCTGTAATTGTCTTTTTTCGTTCTAAATCCATACGCTTAACAAATTGAACATCAAAAGGAACCATTGTTTTTAAATTATTAGTCATTGAATTTTTGATAGATAAAGCACTTGATAAAATACAAATAGTAAAGAAAAGCATCAACGTAATAAATCCCATTGAAAAAACCGTTGTATTAATTTTACTACTAACTTGTCTTACCGTAAAACTATTTAAATGATGAAAATAAGACTTTTTCATCTGTTTTGCTATTCTTAAAAAAATACCAGATAAAGACCAAAAAATAAGAAATGTAGTTACTATACCTAATCCAATTGGTAAGAAAATAGAATCAGCTGATTGTAATGTTTCAATTCCAGCAGTAACTAAATAATAAGCATAAGAAAGTCCACTTAAACTAATCAAAAAGACTAAAATGCATAAAAAAGGATTTTTTAGTTTTACTGTTTCTGACTTTCGATTAGCATAAAGTAAATCAAGTAATTTACATTTGCTTACACTAATTGTATTAAATACCATGACACAAAAATACATAATTCCAAAATAAAAGATGGTCTTAAGCATAGCTGAATTTGAAAATACAAAAGTAAAATTTGTCATATCCGCTTCAAAACTATTTGCAACAAACACACTCATTATCTGGGAAAAGAAAACACCAATGAAAATACCTACTACCAAAGATATTAACCCAATTAAAATTGTTTCAAACAATAATAATTTAGAAATACTTCTCTTACTCATTCCAAGAGTCAAATAAATACCAAATTCTTTATTTCTCCGTTTCATTAAAAAACGACTTGCATAAATAATTAAAAATCCTAAGATAAAAGCAACAAAAATGCTAACAGCTGATAAAATATTCATCATTAAAGCAATCATTTCTTGTGTTCTACTAGAAACATTAAGTAAAATCGTTTGACTTTCTAATGAATTAAAAATGTAAAAAATTGCTACTCCTAAAATAAGTGTAAAAAAATAAATAGCGTAATCTTTAAAGCTTTTTTTTATATTTTGAAAAGATAATTTAAATAACATCATTTAAATTCCCTCCAAGTAAAGTAACTACATCAATAATTTGATCAAAAAAAGCTTTTCGTGATAAATCTCCCCTACGAATTTCATTAAATATTTTTCCGTCTTTAATAAAGATAACCCTACTTGCATAACTAGCTGTAAAAGCATCATGTGTTACCATCAAAATAGTAGCATCTTTTTCTTGATTCAAATACTCAAAACTCTCTAAAAGCATTTTAGCATTCTTTGAATCAAGTGCTCCCGTTGGCTCATCTGCTAAAATAAGCTTAGGATTTGTTATAATGGCTCTAGCACAAGCAACTCTCTGTTTTTGTCCTCCACTCATTTGATAAGGATATTTATCTAAAACAGAAGTAATATTTAAATCATTTGCTACTTTTTTTACTCGTTCATCTATTGTTTTATAAGCAATATTTTGAATAGATAATGCAAGAGCAATATTTTCATAAGCAGTAAGTGTATCAAGTAAATTAAAATCTTGAAAAATAAACCCCAATTTTTCTCTTCGAAACCGATTTAAAGCATTTCCTTTTAAATTCGTAATATCTTCGTTAGAAACATATATGTGTCCACTTGTCACATGATCAATAGTAGCAATACAATTTAAAAGTGTAGTTTTCCCACTCCCACTAGAACCCATAATTGCTACAAATTCACGATCTTCTACATCAAAAGAAATCTGATCAATTGCTTTTGTAATATTACTTTTATTTCCATAATATTTTTCTATTTTTTTTAGTGATAAAATTGATTCCATAAAAAACTTCCTTTCTTAAACATTGTACTATAAAATACTTTATTATTTTATCGATTAATATTACGAAACCTTACATTTTCGTAAGAAAAAAAAACAACGTATTCGTTGTTTAGTCTTTACTTAATTTTCGATAATCTGGTTTCATTTTTTCTAATGATAACTTTTCTAAAATCTGAACACTATGATTTTCATGATTTGATTGATAAGAAAAAATATCTCCAACTTTTTTTGCATAAATTGATTTCCCCATTGGAGCACTAATAGAAACATATTGAATACCATCAATTTTTTCTTTTGGTAATTCTTCTACTAACATAACAGTAAGAGGTTCTTTATAATAACCTTCTTGTTCATAAATAATATTTACTACATCACCAACATTAATAAGCTCTGGTGATAACATTTTTTCAAGAATTTCAATCTTTCCTTCACTGTAAGTAATAGTTTCTCCAATTAACTTATTATGAATTGCACTTCCCATACTACTCGAAACAGAAATAGCCATTCCATTTTCAAAATATCTATCCTTACATCCATCTACATAAGTTACTAATTTAAGAATCATTTCTTCTGGTTCTTCACCAAGGAAAGTACATCTTACTTTAACAGTATCTCCAATATTAACTCTTCTATAATGATTTGTTTTCTCAATAATTTGAGCACGATTAAGATCTTCAATAATACCAATGATTTGTGCATCTATAATGGCTAAATCATTTAAAAATGCATCTCTTGATCTACTATGTCTTTTATCAGATGACATAGTAGCATTAGCAGCTTTAGCATCCTTTGACAAAGAATATCTTTCACGTTTTAGTTTTTCCAATTTTTCACGTAATTTATCATATTGTTCTTGTGTAATAAAAAGTGGACTTACTTCATTTACATTTTTATTTTTTTTCATATTTCCTCCCTGATTAAAATCTAATCATATAATAACACTAAAAAAGAAAATAATAAATCTTTTTTTATGAAACTACATTATAAAAATCAGTTTGATAAAAAAGAATAATTACTTCTGTAAATTCATTTGGTTTTGAAATAATTTTAATCTGATGACCTAATAAATCAATTAATTTTTTACATATATACAAACCCATACCAGTAGAAAAACTTACTTCTCTTCCGTTTTTTCCAGTAAAGCATTTCTCAAAAACCCGAGGCAAATCACTTTCTAAAATACCTCTTCCATTATCTTTAATATGAAGTTCCACCTTATTTTCAAATTGTTCTGTCCAAATAATAACTTTAGGATTCTTTTGCTTGTATTTAAAACAATTTGATAAAATCTGATTTAATATAAAACTTAACCATTTAGCATCTGTTAAAACTTCACAAGAAACACCTGATATATCAAGACTTACATCTTCGTAAATAAAAACATCTTTATTTTTACGTACAACAGAAGAAATAATACTTTTTAAAGAATGCTTTTGAATAACATAGTCTTTTTCTACCATCTCACTTCGAACATAATAAAGCACTTGTTCAATATACTCTTCTATCTTACGTAACTGACCTAAAAGTTTTTGCTCATTACTCTCTTTATTATGAAGAAGTAAAACAATATTGGCAATTGGTATTTTAATTTCATGAATCCACATTTCTATGTAATCGCGAAATCCTTGATTTGTTTGCTTTGCATTAGCAATGTGTTCATTCATAGATTTATCAATAAGGTACAAAATTTCTAATAATTTTTTTGTTTCTAAAGAATTTGGAATAACATCCATTTCATGAATTAAATATTTTTGATCTAAACTTTGTAATATTTGAAAAAAATTATCATAAAATTTCTTTTTTTTAAAAAAATAAAAAAACATCCAAAAGAATCCAAAAAGAGAAAAAAGAAATAAATATAATATAAGAAAAGGAATTGGTACATGTAACATAATAAAAAAGATAAAAAAAAGAATTACATTTAAAAAATAAGATAGAATAAGAAAAAAATAATATGAAAAAAAATCTTTAAAACTCATTTCAATAAATATCCTATACCCTTTTTAGTTACAATAACATTTTCCAAAGAAACATCAACCAATTTACTTCTTAAACGACTTATATTAACAGATAATGTATTATCATCAATAAATTCTTCACTATCCCATAAATAACGCATTAAATCTTCCCTTTTAACAATAACACCACGATGCATAATTAAATATTTAAAAATAAGCATCTCATTTCTTGTTAAATAATAACATTCATTATCTTTTTCTATCACACAACGATCTGGAATTAAACGAACTGTTTCATAATTAAAAACAGAATAACTTTTATCAATACGCTTAAAAATTGCTTCAATACGTAATAGTAAAAGAGTTGGATTATATGGTTTTGTAATATAATCATCAGCACCATAACTCATACTCAAAACTTCATCAGAAACATTCATAGAACTAGTAACCATAATTATTGGTGTATTTGAAACACTACGATAGTCTTTTAAAATTTGCTCTCCATTAAAAAGTGGCAAATTAATATCTAGTAAAATTAGATCATAAGGATTAGCTAACATACTTTCTAAAATATTACTAAAATCTGTTAATCCAAAAGTATCGTACTGATTAGAATTTAATAACTTTATTAACTCTTCTCTTAAAACCTGATCATCTTCTACAACCAATATTCTTTTCATAAATCCCACCACTAAAATTATAAAACACGCAACGAAAAAATGCAAAAAATGGATCTAACAAATCCATTATTTTAAAATCCAAGATGATATCTCTTGTTTTAAATATTCGTATTCCTCTTTGGAAAATTGCATATTACAAATACAATATCGTTGATTAGAAAGAATCTACTAATATTTTACGGAAATTTAAAAAAGTAAAACAAGAAGCTTCAAGTAAAAGAAAAAACGAAAATCGTAACACTCTCTCCATTTTAGAATTATATTGATCTTTTAATAACCCTTGAAACAAAGAAAGATACGATTCACAATTAACTAAAATATTATTAGTAAAAGTAAATAAATCAATACCTGAAGACTTATCTTGAAAATCAATAACTTTAACGCCATCAAATCCCCCTAAATCTTTTTCTAAAGATGCATGAGGATCTATCATAAAAACTTTATACTTTTTTTTAGTTTTTAAAACAGATTCTAAAAACAAACACAAAAATTTTGATTTTCCACTTCCACTAGAACCAAGAATCAAAGAATGCTTAAAAAAATCATAATCATCTAAATGTAAATAATGTAACCCATTACTACAAGGAAAACTAAATATTTCACAAATGGCGTTTTCTTCTTTCCAAGAAAATTTTGAATACTGTTTGGGAATATTGATATACTTAGGAATTTTTTTAAATTGAAAATAAGTATTTTTAGAAAAAGAAATAAATTTAGAAAAAGAAACAAAACGTAAAAAAGATCTACAAGTATAACCCTTTTCTTCATAATAAAAATAACATTTATGATAACTTCGAATCGTTGAATTAAAAGAAAATTCAAAAAGCATAGGATTTCTACCTTTTCGTAAACATTTATAATAAAAAGTAAAAAAGTCTTCTTCACTACGCAGATAAATAGCATTTTCTTTAAAATAATTATTAAAAGAAAGATCTGCTTCTTTAAAAAAAACATTTAAAATACCAGATATTTGAGCATTTAATTTATAATTGGAAGAAAGATAAAAAGATATTTCTTGATCTTTTACACAAATAAATAATTTCCAAAAACGCATGTATCCTTGTAAATTAGAAAACTTATCAAAAAAATCTTCCCATTCCAAACCATCAAAAGGTTTATCTAAGAAAAGCATTTCATAAAAATACTTCATAAAATCACCTTAAAACTTATTATAAAAAAATCAAAAATAAAAAACTGACAATTTAAGTTTTTAAAAAGTCAGTCTTCAATTGGAATTAAAAATTCCATATAATCGTCATAATAAACTTCAAGTTCAGGTATAGAACGTAAATTAAATTTACTACTTGGCAAAAAAGAATAATAAAAATCCTTTGATAATGCTTGAATATCTTTTGATCTCAAAGAAGACAAACGAAATACAAGCCATTTTGATTTTGGAATAATATATTCTATTAAATCATTACGCTTTTGATCTGTTAATACCCAGTACTCATAATTATCACTAGAAAATCTTTTTTCATAAACTACCATTCCATACTGATAAACTTGATAATTACGTTTCATATAAGAATAAAAAACTGGAGCTTCACGAGAAATAGAAGAATCTGTAACTTTCTTTCCTAGCCCATAAAGTTTCATTTCTGGCAAAAGACGAATTTGATACTCCATAGGAGATTTTATTTTAACATTTTCTTTAAAATGTAATTTAGAAAAATTTTTAAAATTTCCATTTCCTTTTTTTACTTACACTACGAGATCAATCCAATATGTCTATTCAAAATTTACCAATGAATGCGATTGAAGGGAAAACAAATTCAGATATTGTTAATGAATTTGTTCATGGAGTTTCTGAAAGTGATAGCGTAATTGTAAATCGTGATGGATTTATAGGTAATATTGTTAATAATGTTTCACGATCAGGTTCTTTTTTGTTTGGTATTTTAAATGCTATTAATCAGTTTTTGTTTCAAGATAAAATTGTTGCAGGTATTATAATAATACTTGGAGCTTTTTTAAGTATAGCTTATTGGATTTTTATTGCTAAGGTAATGGAAGTTGGAAGGTGTCGTTTCTTTTTAGAAAATAGAAATTATGTTA
Source organism: uncultured Bacilli bacterium (assembly GCA_910587775.1). Taxonomy (GTDB): domain Bacteria; phylum Bacillota_I; class Bacilli_A; order RF39; family UBA660; genus MGBC162267. Next base: position 8,129 of record CAJUNF010000040.1, read on the forward strand.
AAACTAAAGTTAGTCGTATTTTACTTCCATTTAAAGTACGAAAAAATTTCCATGTTGCTATTGTAATGTTTCAAAAAAGTATTTATCAATTTTTATGGATGTTTACAATTATTGGTGGACCTATTAAAGCTTATGCATACCGACTTATTCCTTATTTATTAGCTGAAGATCCAACACTTAGTACAAAAGAAGCAATTGATTTATCTAGTGCTATGATGTATGGACACAAGTGGGAAGCATTTTTATTTGATTGTTCTTTTTTTGGTTTTGCGATACTTGGAATGTTTACTTTGAATTTGTTTAATTTATTTTATACTAATTTGTATATGGAAGCTAGTTTTGTAGAGTTTTATTATCATGTACGTAATAAGTATTTGTCTTTTAATACAGTTTCCTATTTTACACAGGATTTGTATTTAGAAAATAAAGAACAATTAGAAGAGTATCCAGAAGATAAGTATTTTTTACCAGAGCATAGTAGTCGTAAATTTTTACGCCAACTAGACTATAATTCAAATTATAGTTTAACTTCTTATATTTTATTATTTTTTACATTTTCTTTTCTTGGCTGGATATGGGAAGTATGTCTTACTTTATTTAGTGATGGAGTGTTTGTTAATCGAGGGGCATTATTTGGGCCATGGCTTCCTATTTATGGGAGTGGAGGAGTATTAATTTTATTTCTTCTTCAAAAGTTTCGTAATCGACCATTTTTAACATTTCTTTTAACGATTTTAATTTGTGGAGTTGTTGAGTATGGGACTGCTCTTTATTTAGAGACATTTAAACATTTGAAATGGTGGGATTATACTGGATATTTTCTAAATATTCATGGTCGTGTTTGTTTGGAAGGATTATTGTTTTTTGGAATAGGTGGACTTGGTTTTATTTATATTTTGGCACCATTTATGAATCGATATTTTAAAAAATGGAATAAAACATTAAAACAAGTATTGTGTATTATTTTGGTTTTTTTGATTGCATGTGATTTTATTTATTCTTCTAAAAATCCTAATACAGGAGATGGTATCACTTCGCAACTAGTAGAAAAATAAATTGTTTCTTGATATGATTGTTATGGTAGGTGACTATATGAAATGGATAAAAAGATTATTAATTTGTTTTATAGGATGCCTTTTCTTTGGTTTATTTGGAATATTAAGTATTAATTTTTATGTCATTGGAAGTACAAAGAATCAAATTTTAACTTTTGAGGAAATAAAAAACATAAAGGATATTGAAACAATTTTAGTATTGGGGTGTCAGGTAAGACCAAATAAAACACCTAGTGCTATGTTAGAAGACCGTTTAAAAGTTGGAATTTCTTTATATGAACAAAATGCAGCTCCAACTATGATAATGAGTGGAGATCATCGAAGAGATGATTACAATGAAGTTAAAGTAATGAAAGATTATGCTGTAAAAAATAATGTTCCATCTTCTTTTGTTTTTTTAGATCATGCTGGTATTTCAACATATGATAGTATTTTTCGAGCAAAAGAAGTTTTTCAAGTAAAAAAAATCATTATAGTATCACAAAAGTATCATTTATATCGAGCTTTATATATTGCAAATCAACTTGGATTGGAAGCTTATGGAGTAAGTGCTGATGAAGTTACTTATGGTGGACAATTTTATCGAGAGATTAGAGAAGTTTTAGCAAGAAATAAAGATTTTGTTTTATCAAATTTAAAGATTCCTTCTAATATTTCTAGTAATACTATATCTATACATGAAGATGGAGACTTTACAAATTAATTTTTAATGTGGTATGGTATTTTTTGAAATTTTGGAGTGATAATTATGTTTTATCAATCTATGAATCAAATGATAGATTATATTGAATCTCATTTGTTAGAAAAAATTGATTATCAAGTATTAGCTCGCTTTTTTGGAGTAAATGTTTATACAATGGAACGAGTTTTTTCACTATTTTGTAATATGACTGTAACTGAGTATATACGTTTTCGAAGACTTAGCATGGCTTGTTATGATTTTTTAAATGGAAAAGAAAAAGTTATTGATATTGCAATAAAGTATGGTTATGAAAATCCTATTTCTTTTTCTAGAGCTTTTCAAAAGTTTCATGGCTTGAAACCAAGTGAAGTAAAAAAAGGAAATGGAAATTTTAAAAATTTTTCTAAATTACATTTTAAAG
>CAJUNF010000041.1 GCA_910587775.1 uncultured Bacilli bacterium
CATGCGAGATGTCATATTTGCTCTAAGCATTTTAATACCACTCGAATATCGAGTGTTTTTTTGATTATCTGCTACCGCAGATAACATCCTTAAAGGTTAATTAAAACTCGAAACATAAAAGTTCGAGTAACTATCAATCTGATGCCCTAAAGAGAGACGTTCAACAACTTCTTAATTTTTTAAAGTCTCCAATTCTTTTATTTTTCTTTCTATGTCCTTGATTTGCTTAAATATATTTTTTCTTCTATTTGTTATCTTAATAAATCTTGTTATTTTTCCAAATTTACCATACTTTTCGATTTCTAGTTTCATAAAATATTCATTGGGATAGTCTCTTTTAACTGCCCTAATATAACTTTTAATTACCTTCCATTAAAACTTTTTTTGTTTTATTTTTAATATAATTAACTATGTCGTTATAACAACTAATAAATTCTTTTCCTTCTTTAATATTTCCATATTTATTCTTCAACATATCCCTAATTATTCGTAGTTCTTTATCTTCTTCCTCATTACTCCCAGGTAATTCTAATAATCTATCACAGTTTATAACTATATAATTATTATCACTTATATACTTTAATGAAGAGGTCGTTTTTCCTGAACCTTTACTACCAATAATATTTATAACATTATCATTCGTTAAAACTTTTTCATAATCATTTTTATCTTTAAACATATTAATTTTATATACTTTCATTCTTACCACAAATATCCTAACTATAATCTGTAAATTGATGCTGTCAATTTGCAAGTGTGCATACTAAATTGACACTTTACTTAGTTTCAATTAGATTTTTATTTAATGTTTCAAGTTCCTTTATACTCTTATCATGTTCTAAAATTTTCATTTGTCGAATTGCAGAATTATTTAATTTTACTAATCTTTCTTTTTGTGAAATATTATCATTAATGAGTTCAGCATTAGTATTTTCTAGATTGCATAAAATAAGTAAATGTTTTAAATCTGTATAGTCGCGAATATTGCCTTTTAAATTTGGATTTTCTTCTTTCCATTCTTTGGCAGTCATACCAAATAATGCAACATTTAATACATCTGCTTCTTCTGCATAAATATATTGTTTTTGTTTTTCTGTTAATTTAGGTACAATATTTTCTTTAATAGAATCTGTATGAATATGATAGTTAGTTTTTGCAAGCATTCTATTAGCAGACCAATCAAGCTTATACTGATATGCTTCATTTTTCTTTAATCTTTCAAACTCTTGAATAACATATAATTTAAATTCTGGGGATAACCAACTTGCAAATTCCAAAGCGATATCACTTACTGCGTAGGTCCCACCATTATTCCCTGATTTTGATATAATTCCTATTGCATTTGTTTCTTTAATCCACTTTTGTGGTGACATATAAAAACTATTTCTACCAGCAGAATTTTCAAAGGTCGTAAATTCGACACCTTTGAAATTTTCATTATTTAATTTTTCCCATAATCCTAAATAAGCAACAACATCTTTATTTCTCATCCAAGTTTGTATAGGGACTTTAGGTTCTTCTGGATTTGCATATCTTGCCAAATCAGTTAAAGATATGTATTCCTTATTTCCTATTCTTATTATACTTATTTTACTATCATTAACCTTAATTTCTGATTTAACTATTTCTTTGTTCATTAAACCTCCCTGATAAAAATTTAGTTATATTACTACAAATATATTATATAATAATTTAAAGCATATTAAAACTCGAAATTCTAAAATAAATTAAAAGTTCGAGTTTGGTACCTATCTGGCGTTCCCAGGCAGAATCGAACTGCCGACCTATCGCTTAGGAGGCGATCGCTCTATCCTACTGAGCTATGGAAACAACAAAAATATTATATCATTAATAAAGAAAAAATTATATTGTTTCAAAATTATTTTTGTAATGTCACCATATTAAATAAAAATATTGCCCAGATTCCTAAAACAAGACTAGCTTTAAAACGATACATTTCATAAAAAGAAACACACTTATCCACACAAGAAACTAGCCAACTTTCCTTATACTTTGGCATAACCTTACAAGAAGGAAACATATGTGATACTATTACGTTTTCTTGTCGATCATCTAACTCAAAATATTTCTTAGCATTCTCTAAAGCTATTTCTGGATGCTTACACCAAGTTTTAGCAATACCATATTCTTCTAATTGATTATCTAAAAAGAAATCATGTAATAATGCAGCTCTAGTAACTTTTTCATAATCCCAGTTCATTTTTTTAGATACTTTATAAACATATTTTGCTACACGCATAGAATGTCCATAACGACTAATTCCATGATGTAACTCCTGATCAAGTTCTTGAAATTCATGATTATTCAAAATATCTTCAACTATCATTTGAAATTCTGAATTTTTTTCTTGGAACATGAATAAGATCACCTCGAATGATAACATCGTATCACACTCATATTAAAAAGTCAAAAATGCTTTTCTCTATTAATATATGTCAAAAAAAAGAAAAATTAACCTATCTTTTTCTTACGTTTCAACTCACTTAAATTTGGTAATAAAATAGTATTTGAGAAACTATTATCTACTTTATCTTCTTTAGGAGATAATTTAATTCTTTCTAAAGAAGATTTTATAATATTTTGTGTATTTTTACCATTATCCTTTGCACACTCATTTAAACATGTAGCAAAAATAGAAATAAATTTTTGCAAATAATTTGCGCTTTTAATATCAGCTTGTTTCATCCATTGGTAATATCTCTCTAATATTTGAGAAACATCATAATCTTGTTCATTCGACTCTGACAAAATAACCTTAGTTGGAGTTGTAGAATGTTTCATATAAGCAATAAATGATGTATTTGCAATACACTCTTCATAATCATTTTCTAAATTAAACTCAAGTTGTAAAGGATTTAAAAAATCGAAACTTCTAACATCCAATAAAATAATATGTGACCCTACTCTTATACCACAAATCACATGATCATCTGAATGAAGATTGTTTCGATCATTTACTACACCTAAGATTAATCCTTTTTCACTAATATAAATACTACCTTCTACTTTTCGTAATTCTGAATAATCTAAATTATTATCAGTTGTCCAATAATAAGTTAAATGTTTTTGCTTTACTTTTTCCATACCAAAACCTCACTTCTTAAAATAAGTATAACTAAAAATAGTCAAAAAGATAATACTAGTATTTAAAATCTTTTTTTGCTATAATGAACGTATGCCTCTGTGGTGGAATTGGTAGACACGTTGGACTCAAAATCCAATGATACTTGTATCGTGTCGGTTCGAGTCCGACCAGAGGCACCAGATTGATACCAAGCTCGAACTTCTAATAAATTATAAGAGTTCGAGTTTTAATATGATAAAAATTAATGTATAATATTCATAATCAATTTTATCGATTAGAAAGAAGTTAAAAATATGGCTTGTGCTACTATACATTTAGCAATTGCTAAAAAATATTTAGAAAAACACAAAGAATTAAATTACGAAAAAGTAATTGCAGGAACCCTTTATCCAGATGCATTTCTAAATAATGATATATCACATTATACTGATATAAATCGTGGTAGTGATAATGTAAGTCATGTACGCCATAAAGTAAATTTATATTCATTTTTATTTATGAAATTTAAAAAATGGTTTCACAGATCAAATTTGGCTATTAAAACAACATTTAGGAGAAATAAAATCATACACTGGAATGGGAAAAATGATTAACTCAGATTTTTTAAATGATTTGGAAAACCCCAGTTATGCTGCTAAGAAAATTAAGGATTTTCTAGATAATATAGATTAAAAATATAGGAGGCATTATGAAAACTTATAAAATATCATTAAATGACTTTGATTCAAATTACTTTCATTTTACACAAAAAAAGAATTTAGAAAATATTGAAAAAAAAGGCCTACTACCAAAAAAAGGAAAATATGCGAAACACTTAGAAGAAACTAAAAAAGTATTCTTTGTAAAAGGGCTTGATAACTTATTAATTTTGTTTGATTGTTGGATAAACGTATATAAAAAAATTCCTATACTACCAGATCTAAAAATAACATATGGATTTGCTTCCAAAGCAATGCAATCTAAATATTTTCCAATGTTTTTAGTTGATTTTTATTTTATAATGACCCAAAATAGTAAAAGACATAAAAAGTACGCTTACAAAATATTTGATAAATTACTTGATGAATGTATATTATTAAACTTAGAACTAAAAGAAAATATAGATTTTAAATTTTCTGATATAGATCAAATTAAAGCTAAAGGTTATAGAAAAAGACATTTAATAGAATTAGGTTATTCAGAAAAATACTCTGATATGAGCTCTAATAAAATGGACAACTGGAATTTACATACATTAAGTAATAAAGGCGTCAACTCTGATCAAATAAAATTGTGTTCTATTAAAAACTCTACGAATATAAAAGACATTTTTAATTATGCTTTAAAAAATACAAAACTAGAATTACAAGAAATATGTCCAAACTTATATGATTACTTAAATTATAAAAATTATATGGATTAGCATCTTCTTTTATTTAAATCATTACTAAAACTCAGAGTATCTTCTAATATAACTTCCCCATCTTTAAGAGTTTTATATTTCATATTATGATTTTGTAAATATGAAAAAACATCATACATAATGAGGAACAGGATTTATTAATACAAAAAACGGTTTTCTTTCTAAACCGTTTTTAACTGTTAATTTCTTCTTTATAAATGGATGTAAATAAATCTTTATTTTGATCATCATCTTTAGGTAAAAACTCACTAATATCTGGCAAATCATCTCTCGAAGCTAACCCAAAATAATCTAAAAATTCTTTTGTTATTTTATATAAATTAGGTCTTCCAGGTAAATCACTCTTTCCTGATTCTTTAATAAGTCCCTTAGCTACTAATTTTCTTAAAGTAAATGATGAACTAATCCCTCTCATCTCATCAATTTCAACTCTAGTTATAGGTTCATTGTAAGCAATAATAGCAAGTACCTCTAAAGCTGCTGGACTAAGGCCTTGAAAATCTTTTGAACTGGTTAAGAATTTCTGATAAAAATCTTTATGTTCTTCTTTGGTCGTTAATTTAAAAGTATCTCCCAAATAACGAATACGTAACCCTCTTTCTTCACTTTCATATTTTTCTTTTAAATCAAGTAATAATTTTTTTACATCATCTTTAGAGATTTCTAAAATTCTACTCATTTCCTCTAAAGTAATTCCTTCATCACCGACAACAAACAAAACGCCTTCCAAAACACCTAATAAATTCATACTTCCTCCAAACTTTTTTCAATCCAGATCTTATCAAAATTATCACTTTGTTCTATGATTACTTCATGATTCTTAGTCATATCTAAAAGAGCCATAAATGTTACCACAACAAATTCCTTAGTATAAACTTCAAATAATTCTTCAAAAGTGACCTTACCCTTTTCCTTTAATACATGATTAATACGATTGCGACGGGACTCAACACTTATCTCTTTTCTTGTAATCTTAGTCGTAACAGGTTCTTTATAATGAATTCTTTCTTGTAAATTAAGAAAAGCTTGTAATAGATCTTCAACCCCTAACCCCTCATTTACAAGTTTTGGTTCTTCAATATACTCTTTTAAACTTTCTGGAACCTTTGTATAAATTGTTCCCCTTTTCTCTTCCATTTCCTTTAGTGTCTTAGTAATTTCTTTATACTTTTGATATTCCATAATACGATTTTTTAAATCTTCTTCACTTTGAATAGAGTACTCACTATCCTCTTTTTCCTCTTCTAATGATTTACCAATAAGCATTTTACTTTTTAAATGAATTAACTCAGAAGCCATAATTAAAAACTCACTAGCTACATTAATATTTAACTCCTGCAAACTATGAATATATTTTAAATAATCTTCTATAATAATTCCCATATTAATTTCATAAATATCCATTTTTGTTTCTTTCACTAAATGTAAAAGTAAATCAAAAGGACCTTCAAAATCATTGATTGAGATTTGATAATTCATACTATCCCTCTTTAACGCTGTACTTCTAACTCTATTTGACAAATCAAATCTAATTTTTCATAAAAATCATACCAAGAATAAACTCGATAAACATTTTCACCACGGGCAAGTTCATTATATTTTGCATGAAAACAAACTACAGGAATGTCCATAGAAATTTGAAAAATAGTTTCTGGATTATGATCTACAAACAAATCGATTTTATATTTTTTTAATAAATCTATACTTATAATATCAGAAAATATTAAAAAATCAAAATGAATCCCATATTGAATCAGCCATAATTTAGTTAATCGTTTAATTCTTTCTGGATTTAAAGAATAATTTGGATAAGTTCTTGTACAAAACAAATAAATATGATTACCATGTCTTTTTAAATGTTCTAAAACCTCTGAAGTAAATGGCCTTGGCATTTCTTCCATCAAATAATACTCATAATAAGTTTCCCAAAATCCTTTTCTTCTTTTAGAATCCTTTAGTGCATTTCCATGTTTATAAAAGATTTCAGAAATTTCATAACCACGTGGATTTCTTAAAGTTACCTCTTTATCAAAATAAAACTTACTCCCATAGTCAAATTGAAATTGTTCTAAATTTGTAAGAACTCCATCCAATATAATTCCTATGTTCATAAGTTTTCCCTCGCATTCTTTTTTACTTCTACTACTTAACTACATTGATAGTTCATAGCGGAAAGTTCAAAGTATACGACTTTTCCTTCGGTACCTTTCCCATAATACGCTTTATTTGTTAACGTATTTTTTACTGTTTTATTTGTAAAATCTATTTTTTCTAAAGAAAGAGTTGTAGTACTAGTAAAACCAGTTGCTACTTCTGAAATATTAGAAGTTACTCCTTCTAATCCATTATACTTACTACTCATTTGTCGATATTCTGTAAGTAACACATTATAATTATCTACAGACGAAGAATAATTTACAACATTCATAATATAATAAAGTTTTGCTTCTTTATCAAATTGATAAGTTATAGTCTCATTTCCCTTACTACATACCATTAAATAAGTTCCATCAGATTCTTTATTTAAATTAACAGAAGGATAATCACTAACTTTTTTCTCTTCAATTACTATTTTAGAAATATCAGCAGTAGGTACATTTAAATCAAACTGATAACTAAGACTTCCTCCACGATTAATATTCTCAGTAGGAAATTTCACTCTCTGTAATAAAGTTTGCTCATTATCATACAATTCCAAATAAATTGCATGAGTAGATAAATAATTTTTTACTTCATTTTCATTTACAATATCAAATGAAAATTCTTTTCTCAAAATATTAAAATTCTTAATAACCAATCCCTCAATTGGAACTTCTAAATCATCTTTAAAATCATAATATATTGTTTCGTGAGAAATAGTAGGATCATTAGGTTTCTTATTACCATCTGCACTTGGTGTAAAAGATATCTTTTTTTCTCCATTAATATAACTTGTGATAGAAGGAAGAGCAATGATAAAAATAATTAATAAAACAAATAACGCTAACACTATAAAGTTGCTTTTCTCTTTATCATCAATTACCCCAAGTACACTAGGCATTAATTCTTGCTGACTCAAAACAACAGGTGCATCCTGTTTCTTTTTCTTACTCATAACTCCCTCCTATTCTTACAAAACATTATAACAAAAAAAGAACTTACTTTAAAGTCCTTTATTAATCTTTTGGTTTAAAAATTAAGGTAAAAATAAACGAAAATATAATGGCACTAACAATAGCTGCAGAGGATTTCACAAGTAATCCAGAAAAGAAACCTAATACTCCAAATTGACGAAAACCTTCTATTCCAGCTTGATAAAGCAAATGACCGAAATTAGAAATAACAACCGTTGCTCCTGCTCCAGCAAAACTAATTAATTTTTGATAAATTCCAAAAAAAGATAATACGGCTCCTAATACAGTAAAAATACTAGTTACATGACCTGGTGTAAGTTTTGTATTATCAAGTATAATCTGTCCTATCATACAAATAAAACCAGAAAGTAAGAATGCATTTAGAAATATCATTTCAAAACCTCCAAACTAACAGCATGTGCAATTGCTGGTATTGTTATTTTTTGATTTACAAATGTTGGACTATGTAAAGATCCAGTTCCAATAATTAAAATTTTCTTAAAACGACTATTTTTTAGAGTTTTATTAAATAAAACAAGTGGAAGTGCAACAGGACCACTAGCTCCTGCATATACTTCTTGACCTTCTACATATATCTCTGTTGCAGCATCCATATGATTTTTCAGATTAATGTTATATGTTTTTTTCATATACTCTCTAAAAATTTCACAGCCAATACTTCCTAAATCTCCTGTTAAAATTACATCGTAATATTCAGGTTTTCGATTAAAATCGGTTAAATGTTGCACCAAAGTTTGCGCTGCTGCTGGTGCCATTACTGCCCCCATATGAGTAGCATCTTTTATTCCTAAATCAACTATTTTGCCAACCGTAGATCCTTCAATTTTTATTTTTTCCGCATCTTTTGTTAAAACAGCTCCTACAGCACCTGTCGCCGTAAATGTTGTTGTATTTGGCTTTGGAGCTCCATACTCTACAGGAAAACGGAATTGTTTTTCAGCAGTTAAATTATGACTAGATGTCATAGCAATAACTTTTCTACTTCCTTTACCATCCAAAAACTTTGCTCCAATAATTAGTGACTCTACAAAGCTTGCGCATGCACTATATATTCCTAAAAAAGGAATTTGATAACTACTAGCAGCATAACTACTTACACTAATTTGATTAGATAAATCTCCAGATATTAAATAATCAATATCACTTTCAAGTAACTTATTTCGAAGTAATAAATTATCCATTACCACGCGTTGCATTTTAACCTCGGCTTGTTCAAATGTTTTCTCATGATAATAATAATCATCCATTGTTAAAGGATATGTTTTAATTTGACCTTCACTTTCTAAAGGACCAGCTATACTAAAACTATCTTTAATATAAACATTACTAAATTTAATACTATCCATAAATAATCACCCCAAAAATTGATAAGAAAAATGCTGCTATAATTCCATAAAGTAATACACTTCCTGCCAGTTTAAAAAAGTTTGCACCAAGTCCTGTAATCATACCTTCTTTTTTATAATCTAATGCTGCACTAGTAATAGAATGAGCAAATCCAGTAGTAGGTACTATAAGTCCTGCTTTCACACGTGTTACGAAATTGTCAAAGAATCCAAGTGATGTTAATAAACTTGCAATAAAAATAATTAATATACATAACCAAGAATATGCTTCAACAACTTCCATTTCAAATGTAGTAGTCATAATAGTTACTATTACTTGACCAACAAACCCAATTAAACCTCCTACCAAAAAAGCTACAAATGCATTTTTGGCTCTTTTCTCTTTTGGTGTTAATTCATCAACTAATTTTTTGTATTCGTCTTTATTCATAATAATGCCTCCAATTTTAGTATGAATGAATATAATAAAAATATACAAAAAAAATTGAAACAATATTTTGTTTCAATTCGCTGATAAAACTACGCGAAATGTCTCACCGCCATGTGCCTCTCCATAATCATAAACAAGTGCAAATATTCCAGCACCACTACCAATTGCGTAACTATATCCACGTGTAAACCATGGACTTTGAGACCAAATAAACCAAACTTCATCAGCATACCAAGGACTTATACGTCTAGTACTAGATGCATAAGTAGCCGTTACAAAAGGTCCCAGCTCACCTGTTGCATCTCCAAGTATTCGTCGGCTATATATCCTATCACTATCTGAATAAGCATATAAATCATAATACTTTGACTCTGGAAAATCAAAACCACTTGTAAGTTCCTGAAGACCAGAAGTATCTTTATCACAGGTAGGACAACCAAACGTTCCATTAAATCCACTATTATATTTAGAATTTCTTCCACTCATTGGTCTTCCTTCTTTATCTGCCATAACTCCCATAAGATGTTCCCAAGCTCCACCTGCCATATCATAAATTCCACTAATATTTCCTGTTGTACTCGCTTTATATCCAAATTCAGTATTATAAGCTTGAGTAATACTTGACTCTGTTCCATACTTATTACATTCTATATTAGTTCCAGTATATCCACAAGTAGGTTCATTTACTGCACCATACCCTGTAACATAATCACTATTGTTATTAATTCTAACACTTGCCATACTTCCATATTTACTATGTTGTAAA
>CAJUNF010000042.1 GCA_910587775.1 uncultured Bacilli bacterium
TATCAGGGTAACTTTTATTTGTTTCCCAATTAGATATTGTTTGTCTTGAAACAAATACTTTTAATGCTAATTCATCTTGTGAAATATTTTGTTTTTCTCTATGTTTTTTAATTCTTGCTCCAACATTCATTTTGCACCTCCAATTACATTTTATAATAAAGAAATATTTTTGTCTGTCAAAAGTCTTTGACATTGAGTTATTAGTAATGAAATATAGTAAATATTCTCCTTAATTATAACAAAAAAGAACAAATCATAAACGTGATCTGCTTTATAATTTGTAATTTAGCAATTACTTTGTATTTTCTTCGATGGCTTTCTTACTATTTCTATATAAAGAAAATGTTACAAAATATACTAATACTGGTGGTACTACTAATTTTATTGGACTATATTCACCCATTATGGTACACATTACTCCTACAATAAATATAAATGCAGATATAATAGATAAAGTTAAAAATATATTCTTCTTTACTTTTTCTCTTTTTAAATTAAACATATATATCACACTTCTAAATTGTAATTTACCACAATAAATTTATTGCACAAGCAACAACTATACCTATTAGGATTATTATCCATCCTATTGTTTTTTTATGCTCTTTAAACCATTTTGACATATTTACCACTCCTATCTGTTCGACAGTCTAGTAGACAAATGCCTCACGACATAAGCCCCTATACAGATCCGTACGTGCAGTTTTCCCGCATACGGCTCCTCATAATAATATTCACTCAAATAGACTTACATATATCTTTGGCATTTCGATTTTATACACTTTAAACATCTCATTAAGTCCATTCCAGTTATAACTTCTTCTGTTACTTCTTTTATTTAAAACTTTGAATAACATTTCAATTGTTCTCTGTCTATAATTATACATCATTCTTCCGTTGTATGAAACTCCGTAATAATGATAATGACCTAACAGTTTTCTATTAAGTGCTTTCACTAAATCTTTTGTTTTCACATCTCGATTTTCATAAAGCCAAACTTTCATTGCCTTAATTTTCTGTTTGAATTTCTTACGACTTGTTTTCATCTTAACAGAGAACTTTCCTTTTCTTGTTTTACTACAATAGAATGTAAAGCCTAGAAAATCAAAAGTTTCTGGTTTTCCTAGTCCTTTCTGTTTTCTGTCATTTTCGACAAATCTACCAAATTCTAGTAATCTACTTTTACTACTCTCTAATTCTAAACCAAATTTATTCATTCTCTTTTCTAATGCTCTATAGTATGCTTCTGCTTCACTTTTATATTGAAACCCAGTTATAAAGTCATCTGCATAAACCACTAAAAAAGTTGCTCCTTTAGATTTTCTTTCAATAACTACCTTGTACCACATTACTAAAACATAATGCATATAAATATTGGCTAGTACTGGACTAACTATATTTCCTTGTGCTGAACCCTCTGTTGTTTCAATATATTTGCCATCGTCCATTATTCCTGCTTTTAGATATTTCTTTATAAGCCATAATATGTTCTTGTCTTGAATATTTAGTTCTAACATTTTCATTAGCCATTCGTGATTTATATGGTCAAAGAAACCTTTAATATCTGCATCTACTATGTAGTTTATTCTTCTACTCATAATTTCTTTTCTCACGTATTTTATCGCTTGATGGCAACCTATGTTAGGTCTAAAACCAAACATATTCTCTTTGAACTTTGGTTCATATATTGCTTCTAGTAATTTCTTTAATGCTAGTTGTACTATTTTATCTTCATATATCGAAATACCTAGAGGTCGCATTTTACCATTCCCTTTGGGTATATAAACTCTTAAAGCTGGTGATGGTTTATATGCTTTGTTCTTTAGTCTAGTAACTAAATCTTTGATGTTTTCTTCTAAATTTGCATTATACATATCTTTTGTCATTCTATCAATTCCGACTGCTTTATTACCATCAAGTTCCTTATGACATTGTACTAGTAATTCTTTATTGATTAAATGATAAATTGATGTGAATTTTGTCTTTGGTTGTTCTTTTGAGATTTGAGCTATTCTTTTCTTACAACAATTACATTTGTAATAAATATGTTTATCTCCTGTACCTCTTGTACTAGATTCTCCACCCATAATTTTATGACATTTAGGGCAAAGTATCTTTTGCATAAAAATATAAGTTCTTTTTCTCTTAAAATTTTTGAGATTCTTTTCTTTTCGTTTTTGTACGCAATCAAAGGTTGTTTTATCTATAATAGTTGGTACAACATTTTCAAATATTTGAGCATTTTTCTTATCTCTTTTACCATGTTCAATATTTCCTATATAGATTTTATTGGATAGAATTTTATCAACAGTAGTAGTTGCCCAATGCCTATTTAAAACATTTTCTTCATTAAATTTCTCACATATATAACATACCGATGAACCCTCTAAATACATATTGAAAATTCTTTTGACTACTTCAGCTTCTATTTCATCAATCACTAACTTTTTACTCTTGTCTTTCTTTGTATAACCAAGAGCAGGCTTCCCCGAAATATGTCTACCACGTACATAATAGCACCAGCAAAAAAAACAAATATATTAATCTTTTTATCTTTTTTTATTATTTTGCTTTTTCTCTTCATTTATTCTATGTATTAGCTCTAATTCCGAATCATCAAAATCTCCAGACCCAAAACAGCATCGTAATCTCCAATCATATAAGCTTGGTCCATCTGGCTTTGCTGCACTAGTATAAAAACAACTTGAAAAGAATAGATAATTTTCAATGGTTTCCATTTCTTCATCTGTTATTTCCTTTCCATTATAATAATTTTGCAAAACAGATCGTATATTGTATTCACACATTTTTTTTAAATAATCATTATACTCATAATAGTCAAACATTTTACTTTTAATCTTTTTTAATTTTCCCATTTTTTGTATATCATGACTTAAAGTCTGCATTCTTTCTCTATTTTTTTCTTCATTCATATTTTTCAACTCCATCATAAATATATTATTTTGAAACTCGAATATATTATATCATAAAATTTATAAAAATAACTTTTGATATACCCAAGAAAATTTATTTTAATCCAAATAAGTAACACACTACTAAGTCGACAGAGTCAACTTAGGTTTCGTGTACCAAAGGTGATCTTTTGGAATTCTTGAAAGGCAATGTAAAAATTGCTTTTTCAAATGTTAAAAATGTATTGGTGCTATTATATATATATAGGCTGACCCTTTTTAGCGGCTCCTACAAGTCCAAACTTCGTTCTCTCACTTGTTCTTTCTATTTCTAGTTGTGCAAGTATTGTAAGCATTCGAATAAAGAATTTGCCATTAGCATTTCCTGTATTAATTTCTTCAGCAACACTTTCTAAATCACAATGATAGTCCTCTAAAAGAGTACAAATTGTTTCCAAGTCTTTAATAGAACGAGTAAGTCTATCTAGTTTATAGACAATAATCTTGTTAATTTTTCCATCTTTCATATCTTGTATCATTTCTTTAAATTTTGGTCGATTCGTATTTTTTGCTGAAACTCCTTCTTCACGATATACTTTATATATTTTATAACCTTTAAATTCACATAGTTTTCGTAGTCTATCTTCTTGTTCATCTAAACTATGACCAAATCTACTTTGATCCTCCGTTGAAACTCTAGGATATAGACCACAAATGATTTCTTTTTCTTCTTTCAATTTCTCACTTTCCTTCCTTTTTATTTTTTTAAAACGAAAAAACACAAGAGAGAGATTTCCCTTGTGTTAGGTAACCAAAAATATAATGTTAGTTATTAAGTTCATATATGATAGATTTTTCATCTATCATACCAAGTTTAGCACTACCACAACGCAAAGTCTAGGCAAAAAAGTGGCAAATTTCGTGCAAGATTGTTGCAAAAAGTATGCAAAAAAGTTGCAAATCCCTATATCAATACATTTTATTCATTGTATTTAATATACTGATATATTTGGTTATAGATATAATAGCATTATCACTAGGAATATATATTTTATCTTCATCATTATAAAGTAGAGCAATTAAAGTATGATGCTTATTATTAACTATAATCTTATATGGCTCTTGTACACTTAAATTCGTTTTATCAAATTTAATCAAATGTCCATCTATAAATTCAACTTCTAAGTTTCCCATACTAACTTTCATTTTTAGTTTTTTCTTAATTTCACAAGGAAATTCTAATGTTTCTATGGTCGTTTTCATAAAAATTCATCAACTCCTTTACAACAATGAAAAAAGCCCATAATATCAAATACTATGAACTTTATATATGTAAAATCGCTTAAAGTGCGACTTTTACCCTCAATGGTGCTGAAAGCAGGACTTGAACCTGTGACCTACGCGTTACGAGGGCGTTGCTCTACCAACTGAGCTATTTCAGCAACAATTACATTATATCTTATTATAATTAAAAAATTCAATATTTTTCAAAAAAACATTGAATTTTATTTAATATATGATATAATTTTAAATGTAATCTGAATTGCAGGTGTAGTTCAATGGTAGAACTTCAGCCTTCCAAGCTGATAACGTGGGTTCGATTCCCATCACCTGCTCCATTGACGAATCTGTTCGAACTTTTCGGACATTGATATATAGAAATCAATCGAAAGATTGGTTTTTTTGTAGTTACAAAGAAATCATCCTAAAGGAAGGATGGTGTTTTATGATTAGGTTTATCACACAAGAGATACCTTTTGAGAAGTCTTTAAAACAAAGATTAGAATTTATCTGTCAGTTTTGCAAAACTAAACCTATATTTATTAATGGTAATATTAGAAAAATTGATAAAACTAATCTCTCTTACATTGAACCTCATAGGATAATTATTAAAGGTATTACATTTCTTGTATTTAATTATTCTACTGATATTTATATTGGAAATCTAGCAAATAAAATACAAATATCAGAGTTAGAAAATTATTTAAACACTATTAAATAGATTTTCACAGGATGGACATTTTAAGACAAAAGTTGTATAATTAATATAGTGGATAAAGAGTTATCCCAAGTCTTACAATGTAGTTTTGAGAAGTGAAAGTATTATATTTAGTAGTACCTTCACTTCTCTTTTTTTGAAATGTCGTAACAAATGCCATAATAATTGTCATAAGAAATGTTGCAAGAAAAAAAAGGAGATGAACTTGTATTGAATGAAAAAGAAGTAATTTGTGGATTATATCCTCGTGTAAGCACAGAAGATCAAGTTCGTGAAGGGTTTAGCCTTGATGAACAAGAAGAAAGTCTTAGAAAATTATGTGAGTACAAGGGTTATAAGATTTACAAAGTTTATCGTGAAGAAGGTGTTTCAGCTAAAAATATGAAACGACCTAAATTTCAAGAAATGATTCAAGATATGAAAGATGGCAAGATAAACAAAATTGTTGTTTATAAACTTGATAGACTCACTCGTTCGATTCAAGACTTAGAAACTATTTGTAAATTATTAGAAGAGACTCATTGTAGTTTAGAAAGTAAATGTGAAGAATTAAATACAGAAACTTCAACAGGTGTATTCTTTATGAGAATGACTACTATACTTGCTCAACTTGAAATTGAAAGAACATCAGAAAGAACAAAGTTTGGTTTAGCAGGAGCTATTAAAAAAGGACAGCCTCCACGTTCATAATAGCACCAATATTTTAGTAATTTAAAAAAGCAACTTTTATTATTGCTTTTCAAGAATTTCAAAGGATTACCTTTGGCACATGAAATCTAAGTTGGCTCTGCCGACTTAGTAGTGTGTTACCTACCTGTCGTAAAGAGGATTTATAAGTACGTTCTTTAGTATATTATAATCAGGATTAATGCTATTTTTATATTCATAGTTAATTAATTGGTAAAAAATCCATTTGAATAAAAAATGAGTGATTATCTTTTTGATTTCTTAGAATTAACTTTTATTCCATATTTCCATATATCGACATCAACATTCCTAACACTTCCATTAATTCGTTGATAATTACATACATTTAACTCTAGTTCAAATTTTTGAGCTGAAATAGCATTTTCAAATTGTTCTTGAGATAATGGAGAAAATCTTGTTCTTGAAGTTAAAACATTATCTTTTTCATCAAACATTATTATTGGATTAGATGCATCTATTAAAAAAAATTTCTCAGGAGTTGTTTGTACTAAATTAAACGCATGGCTTTCATTGTTTTTACTTGATGAAAATGAACCCGAAACATAGTATGAATTGAACCCCATAAAAGATAAAATGTTTTGAGTCAATGCTGCATACTCAGTACATTCTGCCATAGAATTGCCTTTAAATATTCCAATATCAAACCATTTATTATAATATGTCAAATATTCTTGGTTACTTTTTTCCTTTATTTGTGAAAGCTGAATACCCATATTATCAAACGATGCTTCTCTATTATTTTTATTGTTTCCATTCTTATCAACACCAAAATAATCTTTTAAAAAGGGGGAAATGGCATGTATAGCAGTATTTATGTCAACAATACCATTTTGATGTAAATAGTTAATATATGAATAAAAATAATCTTGATTTTTCATAGTATAAATAGATAAGATTGGCTGATCAAATTCTCCCATTATAAAATCTGTCGAAAATTGTAAACTATCACTTGAAGATATAAAACCTTGATGAATTGAATTAACATCAATAGTTTTATTTTGCTCTGATTCAGTATCTAAAAACTTTAATCTTTCTTGAATCATTTTCTTTCTTTTTTCTTCATCTTGTTCTTTTAATATCAAATCAAATTTATACATAGAAATATCCTCCCAATATTATTAAAATAATTATACACTAAAAACAGAATTCTGTTAATATTCATTTAGTATAAAAGTTTTATTCTACAATACTTTTAGTTGGTGCTATTATGTACGTGATAGACATTTACCATACAGGGCTTGTTTAGGTTATAAACATGAAAATAAAATGCTAGTTCCTAATCCATTAACAAAGGATATTGTTGTCAGAATATTTGAACTTTATCATAGTGGTATGTCCTATCAAAAGATTAGTAATTTATTTAATAAGGAAAAAGTATTAGGCAAAGAAAATTGGTGTGATTCTACCATTACTACTATTTTACAAAATGAGGTTTATAAAGGAGATTTTGTACATGGTAAAAGAACAAAGAATCCTATTTACTATAAAGATGTTGTTGAACCAATTGTATCTCGTGAACTATGGGAAGAATGTCAAGTGCAAAAGAAGAAAAACTCTCGTAGTTATATCAGAAATTTAACTTACTTATTTTTACAAAAATTGAAGTGTCCTCATTGTAATAGAATTATGGGTGGTAAAGCAACTAAAAAGAAAAATGGCAATGTATATTATTACTATTATTGTACTGATTGTAAATGCAATATTAAGGAAGAAACAATTGAAAATTATATAAAAGATTTCATTGATGATATTGTAGAATATGATTCAATTGTTAATCAATTTTTCTTACCTATGATTAAGCAAAAAGTTGAAAATCCTGTAGAGCAATTAGAAAAAGAAATTAAAGAACTAAAAGCAAAAGATGAAAGATTAAAACAAGCATATCTCGAAGGTGTATTTCTTTTAGAAGATTATAAAAAAGAGAAAAAGAATATTGATAAAATTGTTGAAAGTCTAGAGAATAAAATTGTTGATACTGAAGTGAGTGATGAGCTCAGGTTTACTCCTGAAGATATTTTACTTAAAAGAGATATTGATTTTATCAATAAAATTAAATATCCAAATAAGTATCAAGATTTCAATAAATTTTGGAAAGATTATACTCGTGAAGAGAAAGCAAATTTAATAATGAGATATATTGATGAAATAGAACTTTCCAAAGAGAAAAATAAATATGAAGTCAAGTATGTTAAGTTTAGAGAATCTATTTGTAAACCAATGACTGAATTAGAAAATCAGGGTTATTTGGATAAGAAAGTGCAAATGTTTGGAAACTTTGCAGGTTATATGAGATTTAGTGAATATCTTCCTATCGAAAAAGTTGGCGAACACATTATGAAATTAAGACAATTTTATGATGTAAGATTTTATGAAGCTGAATATTATGTTCAAGATCAAGTATTCAAATTTGAATTAGATGATAATAAATCAGATATAATTAGAGTATTTCCTATGAAAGATTATAAAAAGATAGATTCTCAAAATAAAAAAGATATTCATAATTATGGTGTTTTATATGTTAATAAAAAGAATGAACTTTATAAAGCAAGTGAAGATGTAGTTTTTAAATATATTCCAGATATATGTGATAGAGTTACTTTTTCAAAAGAACCTATCACTATTGATGTAAAACCTATTACCTATGAAGAATTATACGATAATGAAGAAACTATTGCCGAAACATAGTTTCTTCTACTTATAAAATTAACGAAAGTTAATTTTCGGATTCTAAGGCGAGCCTTAGCCCCCGTATTTTGTTAGTATGACAAAATTCCTAGGGGGTTAAATATTTTGTCAAAACAAAATATAGCTAAAAAAACACAAAGAAAGGAGCTGTGATTTATATACCTAGTTTAGGCTACTCATTCCATTTAAGCAATGATAAAAACAAGAAAAATAGTAGTAAAGCAAGTGCAAAATCTAATTTAAGTGGTACAACATCTAATAGCAATAATGCTATCCAAAATGCAGCAGGATTATCAAAATGTGACAATCATAATTGTAGAAAGTATGATGATAGAGAGTATGATATTGAAATTATTAGAGGCTCTAACTCAATTGTTAATGATGTTAAAAAATTATATAAGGATGAGTTTGAAGAATCAAGAATTGAATATAATAATAAACAAATTCGTGATGATAGAAAGATAAAAGACTATTTCACTCATGTTAGTAATAACACAAAAAAGGATTTAGCTTGTGAGATAATTATTGAACTTGGTGATATGGAATTTTGGAATACAAAAGATATGGACTATAAAAAGAAAATGACTAATGTATTCAAAGAACAAGTTAAAGATTTAGAAACTCTTACACCTAATTTTAAGATAGCAAGTGCTATAATTCATTATGATGAAACAAGTCCACATCTTCATATAATTGGTGTTCCAATCAAATTTAAAAACAAGTATGGTA
>CAJUNF010000043.1 GCA_910587775.1 uncultured Bacilli bacterium
ATTTAATGGAACATTTGGATGTCCTACCTGTGATAGTGATACATCTGGATTAACATCTTTGACAACTGGGAAACCATTTCCAACGGATACTAGGTATTTTGATACATATGCATATGCTGAAAATGATGAGACATATAATCGACGAATTTTAGGAGATGCAACAGGAGAGATGGGACCTTTTGCTTTAGCTACTTATGGATCACAACAAAGACAGATTGGATCATGGTATGCCGACGAGGCTTGGTTTGTCGATCACTGGTCCCCTTGGTTCATACGTGGTTCAGATTTTCCACGTGGTACTGTTGCTGGAGTGTTTGCGTTTGGTGATACGAATGGTCGTGCGGTCAGTGGTGTTAGTTTTCGCATCGTCTTGAGTATTTAATTTAAAGTATAAAAAATCTTTTCATTCTTATATAACTTGTTTTTAATATTGGTTTTTATGTATAATGATTTAGAGGTATTGTTATGGAATATGTTTTATTGATTTTATTAGTAGTGCTTATAGGACTGCAAATTGTTATGTTATTTAAAAGTAATCATGGCTCTGATTCACACATAGAACGATTAGGAAGGTTTGAGACAAATATTACAAAAGAAATCGGATTATTTAAGTATGAATTTGCTAATAATCTTCGAAATGATTTTGATAAATTAAATGAAAATGTTGAACGTAAATTGTTAGAAATTAATGATCGAGTGAATCAAAGACTTGATGAAAATTTTGAAAAAACAAATAAAACATTTTCAAATGTATTAGAACGTTTATCCAAAATAGATGAAGCTCAGAAAAAGATTGATAGTTTATCTAGTGAGATTGTTTCTTTACAAAGTGTTTTAACAGATAAAAAAACACGTGGAATTTTTGGAGAAGTAAATTTAAATTATATATTAAGTAGTGTGTTTGGAGAAAATAATCAGAGTATTTATCAAATTCAGCATAAAATGATTAATGGAGCAATTGCAGATGCGGTTTTATTTGCACCAAGTCCTTTAGGAACTATTTGTATTGACTCAAAGTTTCCTTTAGAAAATTATGAGAGAATGACCAATCGTGAGTTATCTAAGGAAGTTCGAGATGTTTCTTTTAAACAATTTAAATATGATGTAAAAAAGCATATTGATGCAATACATGATAAATATATTATTCCTGGAGAAACAGCAAAAGAAGCAATTTTATTTTTACCAGCTGAAGCAATTTTTGCAGAAATAAATGCTTATCATTCTGATTTACTTCATTATGCTTATCAAAAAAAGGTATGGATTACATCTCCAACCACTTTAATGAGTACACTTACAACAATTCATATGATTATTAAAAATATGGAACGAGATAAATATGCAAAAGTTATTCATGAGGAACTTACAAAACTTGGAGTAGAATTTGATCGTTATCGTATAAGATGGAATGCTTTATCAAATCATATTGAAACAGTATCTAAAGATGTTAGAGAATTAAATATTACAACTGATAAAATAACAAAACGCTTTGATTCTATCAATAATGCAGATGTTGTAAAAATTAGTAAAGATAGAGAATTAGAACATATTGAATAATATGTTTTTTTTATAAAAAAATCCGCTATTAGCGGAAATAGAATAAAACAAATAATCCTAAGATAAAACAGTAAATGGAAAATTTCCAAAGATGACCTTTTTTTACCCAGTTACTTAACCAAATGTATGCAAAGTATGTAACAATACCAGAAGCAATTAATCCAGTAGTATATGGAAGTAATAAACTATTAATATTACCTGCATTTAAAATATCTAATATACCAAGTCCCATAGATGCAATAGATACAGGGAAATAAAGCATAAAGGTATATTTTAGTGAAGCATCTTTTGATAATCCACAAAGAAGACAACCAACTAAAACTGTTCCACTACGACTAATTCCTGGAAAAAGTGCTACCATTTGAAGTAAGCCAATTATAATAGCATCTTTGTAAGTAATATCTTTGTCTTCTTTTGTTCCTTTTGAATTTCTTACTAGAAATAAAGCAAGAGCTGTTATTAAAAAGGCTAATCCTAATATACGAGGACCATTTAAAATTGTTTCTATTCTATCTTTTAAAAGTAAGCCTGTTATTCCAACTGGAACAGATCCAATGATAATTAACATGCAATATTTAAAATCATTTTTATAAGATTTTCTTTTTTCTTTTTGAAAAATAAATCCAAAGAAAGATTTTATTAATTTAATGATGTCTTTCCAAAAAATAAGTAATATAGCAAGAAAGGATCCAAAGTTTACTACAATTTCAAAGTTTAAATCATTTTGAATGGTTGTGTTAAAGATATTTTTTAAAAGAACTAAGTGACCACTTGATGAAATTGGAAGCGGTTCTGTAAGTCCTTGTATAATACCAAAAATAATATATTCTAATAGTTTCATATCATCACCTAATACATTATATAATAAATTTTGATTTTAAGAAATAGAATTTAATGGTGAGAATATGTTTCGAATCGTTTTATTTTTACTAGGTATGATGTTTTGTAGTTTAGGTCTTACTTTTTGTATTTTGTATTTAAATTTAATGACGATGGGGTATAGTTTTTCTTCTTTCGTTCATTTTATTATTAGTAGGATGGAATGCCAAATGTTAATTTGGGGAGTTTTAATGATGTTATTTGCATGGAAAGGAAAAGATTTTTATGAATTATTATTACGACGTTTTATTAAATTTTGATGGAGATAACGTTTGGAATTTTTATGAATGGGAAGAAAGTGATTTCCTACTTTTTGTTAAAAGGATTCCTTTATTTCGTATTTCTTATGATACCATGTATGATTTTTTAAAATATCAAATTCGATTAAGTGATCGATTTTTAGAACAGATAAAGAATCAAACTATTTTAAAAGATGTAAAAGAAGAAGAAAATTTTTATTTTATTTTAAGCGATTCTAAAAATTCTATTGCTGTTAAGCTTGATGAATCTGGTAAAGTAGTAAGTATGAGTAAATTATTAATTCGAGATGAAAATAATTTAAATGAGTTTATTTATACTTTGAGTGAAAAGAAAATTGATTATGAGATTTTATCAAAAAAGGATTATCGTCATGAATTACGTCAATTTGAACAAGTAAAACAAAGTATTTATTTAGAATTAAATACTCTATTTAAAGAAGATAATATTCATAAATTACGTTATTTTTATTATGAAATTTTTCATAAGGAAGAATGTAGTGTAGAGCAAATGTATCATGAATTAATGGATGTAATAGAATTTTCTAAAAATAATGAATTATTCCATTTAGATTATTTAATTCGTTTATCTTATCATCAAGTTTGACTTAAAAAAATAATGCTATAATACTACGAAAAAAAGAGGGGTATTATGGAATCGATAAATTTATGTCATTTTTTATTGGAACCAATTTCTTTTTTTTAAAGTGATTACATGGATGCTTACCGTAATTTGCTAACAGATCAAACGATATCTCAGATGATGTTTGATGTAAAATATTTTATTGGAAGTTTTTCATATATATTAGAAAATGGCGCTTCAAGCGATGATTATTTTATACGATATCAAGGAGTTATCATAGGATATATTAAGCTTTCTTTTCTTCTTTTATGCGTAGAGATCTCCTATGCGTTATTTAAAGAATATCGTGGAAAAGGATTTATGTCACAAGTTTAATAGAGTTATATGATTATTGTAAAACTGTTATTTCTAAGCGATATCTAATGAAAGCTTTGATTCATTGTGAAAATCAAGCATCTATTATAACTATAACCAATGCAGGGTTTGAGTGTTTAATACAGTCACGAAATTCTAAATTTAATACATATGTTAGAAAGCTAAATATGTAGTAATTAGAGAAGGGAAATATTTTTTCTCTTTTTTTCATACATTTTGATAGGTGAATGATATGAAGAAATTCTTGTTAGTAGTGATATCTATAATATTTCCAAAAATAGTTTTAGCTTATAGTGCAGAAAGTATGATCGCACTAGATTTAAATTCTGGAAGAGTTTTATATGAACAAAATGCTTATGAAGAAAAATTGATTGCAAGTACTACTAAAATTATGACAACGATAGTAGCACTAGAGCAGATGGATTTAGATACAGAAATTACAGTTGATGAAAGAGTCTTAAAAGCTTATGGGAGTGGCATTTATGTTGA
Source organism: uncultured Bacilli bacterium (assembly GCA_910587775.1). Classification (GTDB taxonomy): domain Bacteria; phylum Bacillota_I; class Bacilli_A; order RF39; family UBA660; genus MGBC162267. The sequence continues at coordinate 4,138 of CAJUNF010000043.1, forward strand.
AATAGGAGAAGTAATGACACTTCAAGATTTGTTATATGGCCTTATGCTTCGAAGTGGTAATGATGCTGCAATAGTAATTGCATGTGGTGTAAGCGGAAGTATGGAAAGTTTTGTTACGCAAATGAATCAAAAAGCTTATGAACTTGGTATGAGTCATACGATATTTTATAATGCCCATGGACTTGAAGAAAATGATGGACGAGGGAATACATCTACTGCATATGACATGGCCCTATTAATGCGATATGCTATGAAAAATCAAGATTTTCAAACGATTACTGGGACAAAAGAGTATGTTGGAAAAAGTAATAAAAAAACATATCATTGGACTAATAAGAATAAGTTATTGAGAACTTATGAGTATACAGTAGGAGGAAAGACTGGATTTACAGAAAAAGCCCGTCGTACTTTAGTAACTGCTGCCAAAAAAGATGATGAAGGTATTGCTATTGTCACATTAAATGATGGAAATGATTTTCAAGATCATCAAAATTTATATGAAGTATTATTTTCAAAATATGATTTAGTAACAATTGTTAAAAAAAATGATGTAACTGTTCCTGATTATGATTTTTATAAAAATGATGAATTTTATTTAGAACATGATGTTCAATTATTAGCTACTAAAGAAGAGATGGATAAGATTCAGGTTTCTTATGATATGAATTCTTTAGAGGAATATAAATCTGGGGATATTGTTGGGGTGTTACATGTTTCTTTGGATGGTAAGGAAATTTTACAAAACCGAATTTATATTCGCAAAAATATAGAGGTTGTAAAGGAAGGCATCTTGCAAAAATTATTTGGGTGGTTATTCGGATGGTAAGTATTATTTGGGGATTTTTTATTTTTGTTGGAGTCTTTTTTTCAATTGTTACTGGAAATGTAGAAGCACTTAATAATCAAATTTTAAAGGGTGCTAGTGATGGAATAGGTATTTTAATGGAGATGTTACCAGTTCTTGTGTTATGGACAGGTGTTATGAAAATAGCAGAAGATGCAGGAATTTTACAAAAATTTTCAAATCTTGTACGTCCTGTTTTGAGAAAGTTATTTCCAAGTTTAGATAAAAATGATCCAGCACTTGGGTATATTGCTTCTAATATTGCTGCAAATGCTTTAGGGCTTGGTTCTGCAGCGACACCATTTGGATTAAAAGCTATGGATGAATTACAAAAGAAAAATCCAAAAAAAGATACAGCGACAGAAGCTATGATTACCTTTTTAATTTTAAATACAGGAGGAGTTACAATTATACCAACCACAGTAATTGCTTTAAGATTGATGCATGGAAGTGCTAATCCATCTGAAATTATAATTACTTCCATTTTAGCAACAGCATGTTCTAGTATATCTGGGTTACTACTTGATTATGTTATACGAAAGAGGAAACGTTCATGAATTTTATTTCTTTATTTATTATACCTATTTTTGTGGTTAGTGTTGTTTTATATGGTTTTTTAAAGCGTTTAGATATTTATGAATCTTTTTTAAAGGGTGCAAAAGAGGGTTTAGTAATGACTTTTCATATTGCACCAGCTATTATTGCAATGGTGTTTGCAACAAATTTGTTTTTAAATAGTAATTTTATCGACTGGTTTTTTCAATTTTTACATCCAATTTTTCAAATACTTCATATTCCAATTGAAATTATTCCAATGGCTTTAGTTCGTCCAATTAGTGGTACTGCATCTTTAGCAATTTTAAATAATATTTTAATGGTTTATGGACCAGATTCTTTTGTTGGTAGGCTTGCTTCTACCTTGCAAGGATGTACAGATACAACTATTTATGTATTGGCTTTATATTTTGGTAGTATTAAAATTACTAAAACTGGACATGCGTTATTTGCTGGATTATTTGCTGACTTAATAGGAATTCTTGCTAGTTTTATCATAGTTTCTATCTTTTTTGGATAAACTAGTAATGGAAGTAATTGGCATAACTAATATAAGCCCTTAAAATAAGGGAAAGTTATGGTATGTTTTCCCGGAAAATGTCACTTCAATTTGCATTTTCTCATAGGATATGGTAGTATTATTTTTGTTTCCGCAAAAAAGAGGTAGAGATTAAATGGAAAAATTACCGTCGATTAAGGCTCTATTAGGGGCCGTAATCGCAATTTTCTCACTGATGGTTTTCGGATTTTGTTATCAAAAATTTACGAAATTAGAATTTCGTAGTGATGTAAGTATACTGGGGAGTTATTTACGTGCAAGTTCGCAAATTCAAATAGATTCGATAATAAAATACTATCAAAAACCAGATGAGAAACAATTAGAAGTAATAGAAAGTGTTTTAGAAACACCCTTAGCTATCGAGGTTGTTCCAACAATCGTCTATGATGGAATGACTATGGAAAGCTTAAGTGCCAAACTAAATCGTAGTTTGAAGTCTACTTTAAGTGGATATGGAGAAAAGTTTGCTCATTTATCCATTAATTATGGAGTGGATCCTTACGTTGCTGTTGCAATTGTACTATTAGAAACTGGATGTAATTCAGGAGTATGTAGTGCACTTACCAGTCAATGTAATAATGTCGGGGGAATGAAAGGCAGTCCTTCTTGTGGTGGAGGATCTTATCGAAGATTTTCTAGCTTAGATGAGGGGATTGAAGCTTTTATTAAAAATTTGTCCAAAAATTATTATAAAAAGGGACTTACGACTGTAGAACAAATTGGAAAAAAATATGCGGAAAGTAATACATGGTCTACAAAAGTAAATAATTATATATTGAAAATAAAAGCAAATTAGAAAGAAAGAATGTACTTTCTTTTTTTCTTGCCTTTTTTGTCAAATAAGGTATAATATTTAGTATAGTAAAGGGGTATGATTATGAATAATAATGATACAAATAATCTTGGAAGTAATGGATTAAATTCAAATGATTTAGGAGTTAATTCAAATCCCACTTTAACACCACCTGTAAATAATGGAATAAATCAAGGTGTTATTAATAACCCTCAAAATAATGATATGCAAGGGATGAGTCTTGGGTCTTTTTCTGAGATGCAAAGTGGAGCTCCAGCTATGGTAACTCCAGAAGTTCCTCCAGTAGTTGGAGAAGCCAATCAAGGTGTTAATTTATTAAATAATGCACCAGTAGATAATGTAGAGGCACAACCTAGTGTTATAAATACACCAGTTATGAATCCAAATGAGTTAAATTCTATTGTAACTTTGGAACAACCACAGATGGAAAATGTGGCACCAGTGGAAACTGTTGTTACACCACCAGTAGTAGATCAAAATTTAGGAATGCAACAACCAACTGATACAGGAATGATAACTCCTATTACACAAACTATGAATGATCAAAGTATTATGAATAATGGTATGCAATTTATGAATATGAATCAATCATCTATGAATTCTAATGTGGGTTTGGGAGCTACTCCTCAGAATGATATTAATTCTATTTCTAATCAAGGTGTAGTTAATAATAATGTTATGCCTTCTAATGATCCATTTGCTAATACACCTAATTTAATGCAACAACAGCCTTCGATGAATGATCCATTTGCACAACCTAATATGGGAATGAATCCTAATATGAATGGTAATGTATTTGGAGCTGTTCCAACTCCACCAATAGCACCTAATAATAATGGAAAGAAAAAAGGTGGTAAATCAAAACTTAATAAAACTACAATTATTTTACTTGCTGTATTATTAATTGCGATTATTGGATGTGCTGTTTATTTGGTTTTAAATAATGCGGGTAGTAAAACTCCAAAGGGTGATATTAGTACAAAAGATTTGGTATTAGAGCTTGGAAAAGAGTTATCTACGAATGTTTCTGATTATGCTTTAATTACAGGTTTTAATGCTTCAACTTGTACTGTTGATACTTCAAAAGTTAACACTAAACGTATGGGAAGTTATGAATATACTGTAACTTGTGGATCTACTTCTAAAGTAGGAAATATTGTTTTACAAGATAAGACTGCTCCTGTTGTTACTGTTCGTGAAGTTATGGTTACACCAGGAAGTATGATTTCTATTGATGATTTTATTGTAGCTTGTGATGATTATACAGAATGTAGTTATGAACTTGAAGATTCTACACAATCTTTAGAAACTCTTGTAGCTACTGTTGGAAATTATTCTTTAAATTTAGTAGTAAGTGATGATTATGATAATACAACTACAGTTACTTTATCATTAATTGTCTCTGAATCAGCACCAGTAAGACATATGTATTGTACTCCAACACCAACTCAAGATGATACACTAAAAGCTAGTATAGAAGTAGCTTATAATTACGGAATTAATATGGATGATGTTCTTGCTCGTACTGAGAAGACTTATGTTTATACTTTTGATAATGAAGAAGATTATTTAGCTGTTAAGAATTCTTATAGTGAAACTACTGGAATTAATGGTGTAGTTGGACCTACTGTTTTTGATAATGCTAATTTTACAATTACAATTACAGTTAATATGACAGATGCAGAACTTGGAACAGAATTTAATATGAATCCTTTTCCAACTGATTATGAAAGTTTAAGACAATTTAATCTTGACCAAGGGATTACTTGTAAGAATCGTTAATGATTACGCTCTAGGAAACTAGAGCTTTTTTAGTGTTATAAAACTTAGAAATAGTTAGTAAATGTAAGTAAAATATGATATAGTGTTAGTGTTA
>CAJUNF010000044.1 GCA_910587775.1 uncultured Bacilli bacterium
GAACTCCCATCAAAAGTTTTGGAGACTCCTATGCTACCATTATACCACGCCCCTAATTAAAGGCCACTTACATTATATCAATAAAATTAGTCATTTTCTAGTGTTTTTTGTAGTAGAACATAATAAAATTTGTTATGATACACCTGAGATGAAGTAAATGGCTTTTAAAGAGTCTCTAAAAGAGATTGTAAGAAAAAAATCAGATGGCAGATGTATAATATGTTGTAAACCCTTTGTAGAAATTCACCACATCATTCCACAATCAGAAAACGGTCCAGATAAAATAAACAATGCAGTAGCTTTATGTGCATATTGTCACGAATTATTAGGAGATAGTCCTTCCAAAAGAAAAAAATTAAAAGAAATGCGCGATTCATGGTATGAAATTGTAGAAGCAAAGAAAAAATCTAGAATCATAGAAAATCATTATGTACATGAAAAATTAAAATTTTTACATGAAGATAAAAATACCAACGGATCTAAACTCGCAATTTATCATATTGTTTATGAAAATGAAACTTTTAAAGATACAGCAAATGCAATTATTGAACTAACTAGAGAAGCACAAAAAAAACATCCAAACAAGAAACGCGTCTTATATCTTGATATAGATGGACACCGCTTAGAAAATGGCGCTTTTGATCATGATATGCGGGAACTACAATACAATTTTATAATGCAGAATATATCACATTACTATAGTGAAATAAACATACCCCTAATATCATGTAAAAATAAATTTGAACAAGCAAACGATCCCCTTCCTGATAACTTCATTGTTTACGAAGAAGATGAAATTCCTGAAGAATTAAAACAATATGCTGGAACTATACTAACACAGGTTTCTAAGACAGAAAAAGAATTATCAACAACTTAAAAAAATATCATAAAATATCATAGGTGAAAAAAAATGATAATAAACTATACAACCAAAGAATTAGAACAACTTGCGAGAATTATTAGAGCTGAAGCTTTAGCAGAAGGAGATTTAGGAATGTTAATGGTAGGAAATGTAGTTACTAACCGAGCTATTGCAAATTGTTTAACATTTAAAAATGTAACATCCATCTCCGATGCTATTTTCCAAAAAGGACAATTTTCTGGAACTACTAGTTATTTATTTGAAGCTTCTCCAACACAACACGAAAAAAATTTAGCACAACGAGTACTTCGTGGAGAATACTATTATCCAGCAACACACGCCTTGTGGTTTTATGCTCCTGGAAAAAATACTGCCTGTAAAACAAATTGGTATGGCCAAGACTTAGCTGGAAACTACAAAAACCATTGTTTTTATAACCCTGCTCCTGGAACATGCCCAGAAATTATTTAAGAAACTTGCTTAGTTGCAATTTTTTTTATTCTGGAAAATCCAAAAATAAATAGTAAAGAGAAATTCCAAGAGCATCCGTTATTCTTTTACACATTTCTACAGTAACACGATATTCTCCGCGCTCAATTCTTCCCATATAAGCTCTACTAATACCACAAAAATGAGCAAACTCTTCTTGTGTCATATTTCTCTCTTCGCGATACTTTCGAATAATATTTCCTAAATAATAATTTACGCTTTGCTTCATATTAACACCAGAAAAATTATATCATGAAACGTCATATATGACGTTGAAATTTATTTGTTTCATATTTATAATTTTCTTGAATCACTTCGGAGGAAGTGTATTCATGAAACATTTTATTGCATAAAAGCAGAAAGGAAGTAAAAAATGCAAAATGAAAAAATTACAATGACTTTTAAAGTCTCTTCTTTTAGAAAAATCCCTAATCCATTTCTAACAGAAGAAAACAAAAACGATACATCTTGTATGTACATAGCAATTTGTGATGTCCTAGATATTCCAGAAAATATTCCAATGAAAACAAATCCTAGAGAACAAAAATTAACAACTAACGTTGCTAAAAAAATCAAAGAATCTCTAATACATCCATTAGAATATAATTTCTACTTATTAAATCGTGGACTATTACTATCTGCACAAGAAGTAACGTATAACAATTATTCTAATGAAGTTACAATTGTTTTTGAAGATTTTGATGTACATGGTAATGTAGATGGTGGACACACATATAAAACTATTCTAGAAAATCGTGAATTACTAAATCGCAACGAGCAATATGTAAAAATTGAAATACTAACAGGAATTGAAACTATTTTCCAAAACCTTGCAGCAGCACGTAACACCTCAAACCAAGTAGAAGATAAATCAATTGCTGAATTAGAAAAAAGATTTGAAATTATCAAAAACGTTATTTCCTCAGAAAGTTTTTATAATCGTGTTTTCTTTAAAGAAAATGACGCTGGAGATATTGATGTAGCAGACATTTTATCCATTATAAATATGTTTAATATTGATCGTTATAATAATATGGAAACATTTCCAATTCAATCTTATAGCGGGAAAAAAAGCTGCATTGACAATTACATAAAAGCACATAAAGAATTTGGTGATTCCAAAGAAAATCCTTATGTAAAAATGAAACCAATAATGGTAAATATTTTTAAGCTTTATGATGAAATAGAAAAAAATATGAATCAATTTTACAAAAAAAAGAATTCTAGTGGGCGTTATGGATCAGTAAAGGGTACTATAACCTCGAAAAACGGAAACACTCTTAAATCTAAATTTTATAAAAATAATATGGAAGTTGGATCACCAACTGGTTTTATCTATCCGATTTTAGGAGCTTTTAGAGCTTTAGTAAAAGAAAATGATCAAGGTGAATACTACTGGTATAAAAATCCTTTTCAGATTCTAGAAGCAATTGGACCCGATTTAGTAGAAACTACTATTGAAAGAAGTAGAACTTTAGGAAATAATCCACAATCAGTCGGAAAAGACAACGGAAACTGGAAAACATTATACATGACTGTACTTTTAAATAGCATGGAAAATAGCGGAAATTCTGAGCACTAAAAATTGTGCTCTTTTTTTATTGTTCAAAAAAATCACACCAGAAAGTGTGATTACAAATAAAGATAAATTAAGAATTTGGTATTAAAAGTTTCTGTCCTATACTAAGAGAAGTAGAACTTAAATTATTTAAATTTTGAATTGCTTGAACAGATGTATTAAATTTTTGTGCGATTTTATATAAACTATCTCCACTAACAACTGTATATACATTATTAGCACTTTTTGATGGAATTACTAACTTTTGTCCTATACTTAAATTAGAATTTGATAAGTTATTTGCAAGCATTAAATCACTAACACTAACTCCAAAGCGATTTGCGATTTTATATAAACTATCTCCCGATACTACAGTATAGGTATTTCCAGTATTTGAAGGATTAGATACTGTACCTTCTTTTATTTTTAATATTTGCCCGACTTGTAAAGAATCAGTAGCCAAATTATTTAATCTTTTTAACTCTGCAACTGTCATATTAAACTGATTTGCAATTTTCCACAAACTATCGCCTGATTTTACAGTATAAGTATTTTCATTTGAACCACTTGTTTTTGTAGGAATCATTAATAATTGTCCAACGGTTAAAGAATTACTAGTTAGATTATTAGCAGATTTTATAGCATCTACAGTTGTATTATTTGCATTAGCAATTTTCCATAAAGTATCACCAGACTTCACAGTATAATAATTACTTCCCGTAGGTCCATCATAAGGAACACCAATATAAATCGCTAAAGCTCTTACTACAGCTTCTGCTAATTCTTCCCAATTATTTTTTATTAAGTTTACGTCATCCCCTGAACTATCTGCAAAACCATACTCTACAATTAGACTCTCATTATCAGGAGTATCACGAAGCAAATAATAATAATCTTTTGATGGATTACTTGGTAAACGTCTTTGAAAGTATTTACGTACGTTTTGACCAGTTCTAGCAATCTCATTTGTTATTGTCTTAGCAAGTCTATCGTTATTTCGAAGAGAATAAATTACTTCAGCACCATCCCCTCCACCTGCATTAATGTGATTAGATAATACAATCACATCTTTTCCATTTCCGTAAAAACTTTGAGCTCTCTTAGGACGAACACTTGGTCCAAGAGTTTCATCAGTTGTTCGTGTCATTGAATTTTCAATACCTAAATCATTTAATCGTTTTTCAATATATTTACTTATTTTTAAAGTATAATCCTTTTCAGTAATACCATTTGCAACTGTACCTGGATCGGATCCACCATGTCCAGCATCAATAACTACTTTTTTCGTCGCTCTCTCATCCATGTTTTTCACCTCTACAATAGGATATGAAAAAAAAAAGAATCCGACACAAACAAAAAATTACAAACTCAATATCTTTACTTTAATTTATGTGATAATCCAATCATCTCTCCCAACATAACTTCAACTTCCTCATTATTCTCAGTTTTCTTAAAATATTTTTCAGATATATCTACTTTATCTTTTTCAAATAATAATATAATTGTGCTCCCACCATACAAAAACATCCCTTTTTCCTCTCCACGAGAAAAAGCATATTTTTCATGATAATTTTTTATTTTTCCTACTAAAAGTGCTCCCACCTCAACTTGAGTTACATTTCCAAAATGATCTGTTTCAAGCACTGTATACTCACGAGAATTTTCTAAAAATACAGCTCTACTTTCTAAAGCAATAGGACGAACCGTATGTAACTTCCCAGAAAGATAAACATTTTTCCCCTTTTTTCCAGAATCCATATAACAATAACGGTGATAATGATGAACACACAAACGAAAAACCAAGCAAACTCCATCTTGATACTTATTAGCTAGCTCTTTGTTTTGTAGTAAAGAAAAAATAGAATATTCACTTTGTTTTACTGGGATTACTAAATCACCTTTAATGTGATAAGCACTAAGTAAACCATCACATGGACTAATTAAATGATTAATAGTTGAATCAATTAAACGCTTATCTTCTTTAATTTTCCTAGAAAAACAATCATTAAAACATTTAAAATCTTCATGATAATAATCATCAATTGGAATATTATTTTTTTGAATAAATAAAGGAATTAAAAATTTAGACATTTTAGAATCTAAAAACTTACCACAAACTTTCGATAAACTTTTACTACTAAGACCTTTTAAAAAAAATCTTCCCACTAAAGTATGATATAAAAAACGCAAAGCAAAACTCTCTTGTTTTTCCATAATACACCTATCATTTCTAATGGATGAAAGAAAATCATCTTAGAAAGATTTTAACACAAATAAATTACTTATTCAAAATGTATTATATAAAGAAAAATGGGTTCTTTTTATTCCATTTCTTTGAGAAAAATATTCCAAGTTCTGCAACCACTATTCCAGCAATAACATCCACAAAAACATGTTGCTTTACCAAAACAGTTGAAGCACAAACTAAAACAGAAATTATAAACATAACCCATTTACACCAAACTGGTATTGTTTTCATTTTCATAAATCCACGAAAACAAATCCAACTTTCTAAACAATGAATAGATGGAAATAAATTTACAGGTGCATCATGTTGATAAACAAGCGAAACTAAAATAGAAGAAAAATTATCAGGATATACAAATGCACGTACCATAGTAGTTGGTATTAAAATAAAACATAACATACAAGTACTTTTAGAAATAACATCTGCAAATAAAACAGAATAACAAATTTCCTTACTTTCTTTTGAGATTACAATATACCCAACAATCCATTGTAAATAAGCTAATAAATAAAATATTATAAATATCGAAGAAAATGGGATAACCCGATCTATATTAGATACAAAAGAATAATGAGCCATTGAATCAGTAAAAACTCTTGTCCCATAATATGCCACAAAATTCAATAATAAAGCACAACATAATGGCTTATAAGCATAAGAAGGAATAAAGCCTTTTACTTTCTCAAACCATTTATTATTTTCAAAAAATAACTTTCCACTTCTAATCATTTTACTCATCTTTCTAAAATTTCAAACTCATTATAACATTTTAGATAGACTTACAAAATTACAGTTCTGTAAGAAAAGAAATTACATTCCTTTCACTAGCATTTTTAAAAGTGTTACCAATTTGTGTCTAGAATCACTATCAAGCGTTGTTATTTCTTTTACTAAAGTAATCGCTTGATTAAGCTTAGGTATTTTAATTTCTGAAGTATCTTTAATACCTAATTTATCAAAAATTGTAAATATTGTATCAATAATTTTGGTTCGCTCTTCCTCATCTAAAGATGCAATAAAATCTATATTACTTTTTTCTAAACTCACACTACGTTTCGTAAGAGCTCCTTCTATAAAAACTCCACCAAAACATTCCCAACTAAGAGCATCATGTTGCCATAATCCAACAACATTACTTTTTACAACATGATAACTAGGAGTATGTAAAAGAAGCATACCCACAGTCGAATCTTCTGGAACAAACATTTTTAATTTTCTAGCCATTCTCTGATATGCCAAAGTTCCAAATTCTTTCACACGAAATCCTGGACCATCAAAATTATATACCGTTTTAATTTTTAAACGAACTACCTGATTTGCAAGCATTGCTGCAGTCATTGCAAGATTTCCTCCCTTAGAATGACCACCTACAAAAACCGTATGATCAAAAAAGCCAATTGTATCATTTAAATATTGATATGCCATTCTTTGTGCTGAAACTGGAAAAATATTTGCTAACATAAAATCTTCTTTCCAACCAATCATAGAAGTATCTGTTCCTTCATAAACAACATATGAAAGTCCTGAAAAACGCAAAGTAAATGCACAAAATTGCTTTTCATCGTCTACTACTTTTACATAATGATACATTTTAATATTTTGATATCTTTTAGAATCTCTTAATTGATAAAGTAAATTATATACTTCTCGAATAAATTTTGGTACATTCTTAATGTTTTCATACTTTCTCAAAAATAGTCGAATGGCATCTTCAAAAAGAATATACTTTCCCTTTTCAGAAGGAATAATATCATAGAAATCTGCATAAACAACTTGTGTAAAAATCATACTATCCACATCATTAAAAGAAACCTCTTCAAAAGAGAGATTTTTATAATATTTTACATATTCATGAATTGATGCCATATAATCACTTCCAATAATTATTGTAACACAATAACTTCAAGCAATAAAAAAAGAAACTCGACAAAAATTAACTCGCTTCATCCATTTCTTTTTCCTTTTTCTTTAAATACTCACTTATTTTACGCTTTGCTAAACTAGTTCTACAAAGTCCCATATATTCTTCTTTTGGTCCTTCAATAGAATCATTCGTTATAATCTTCACAATATCATTGTTTTTAAGTCTTCTATCAAAATTTGCAACAGAAGCATTTACAATTGCCATTTCCATTTTGTCTCCAATTTCACTATGAATCTTATAAGCATAATCAATAGGTGTACTTCCTTCTGGTAATTCGATTACCTCACCCATTGGAGTATAGACATAAATCATTCTTGTAAAAATATCATTTTTAGCTTCATCCATAAATTCTTTTGTACTATTAGCATTTTGATTTGCTTCAACAAGTGATTTAAAAAATTGAAATTTATTATGCAACTCTTCATTCATGATTACATTTGGTTTATCCCAGTAATAAGGAAGACCAAGTTCTGCTACTTCATCCATTTCTAAAGTTCGAATTTGAAATTGAATTAAACGTCCATTTTCACAAAATACAGAAGTATGTAAGCTACGATACATTGTTGTTTTTGGTTTCGCAATTAAATCTTTTAACATTCGATTAAATGGTGGATACAAAGAATGAATAATCCCAAGCACTTGATAACAAGTCTCAACGTTATCAACTACCACTTGTATAGCCCATATATCGTGAATTTCTGAAATCTTTAGACCTTCACATACCCTCTTATAAACACCATAAATATTTTTAGTTCGATAATGAATTGTAGAATGAATTTGTTTCTCTTCTAATTTGCTCAAAACAACATGAACCATTTCTTCAACATCGCTTTTTGAAATATTTAAATACTCCTCTAAATCATGACTCAAACTATGATATTTTTCTGGATCTATATAACGAAAACATAGATCCTCTAACTCATTTTTTATTCGATAACTTCCCAAATAATAAGCAATTGGTACATAAAAATCCAAAGTCTCTTGGGCAATAGCTTTTTGACGATCTACCGATTTATACTCAAGAGTTCTCATATTATGTAAACGATCAGCTAATTTAATTAAAATAATACGAATATCTTCTGCCATTCCATTTAATATTTTACCTTGATTTTCAATAGAGCCTTCCTCACGTGTTGAAAAAACTACTCCACGTATTTTTGTAACTCCTTCTACTAAAGTATAAACATATTCTCCAAAATTAGAAATAATATCTTCTTTAGTACAATCTGTATCTTCAATCGTATCATGAAGAAGTGCTGCACAAATTGTATTCATATCTGCTCTTGCAAATGTTGTCAAAATATATGCTACTGACAAAGGATGAATAATGTAAGGTTCTCCACTTTTCCGTTTTTGATCACGATGCAAAAAACTAGCATATTGATAAGCTCTTTTAATTAGTTCAATATCCTCTGATTCATTATGATATTCCTTAATGGAATTTATTAAACAATCAATTGTAATATTACTCAAAGCCACGTCAAATCACCCACACAAATATTAAAAAGAATGTATCAGAAATTCACTATATTTGTCAATAAATAACCACGTCTAAAAGGCGTGGTATTCACACAGCCTATAAGGCTGAAAT
>CAJUNF010000045.1 GCA_910587775.1 uncultured Bacilli bacterium
GTTTGAGACAGGATATAAAGGAAGTACAGATACTGCTAGTGCAGAGAAGAATGTAGTAGAACCAGAAAGTATTCAAATAAAACCGAATGTGAACTCATGGAGAAGTATACAAGTTTCTAATGCATTTTATAGTACATATGATTATAAAAGAGAATTAGATAGTCATATGATGAAGAATATAGAGTGGGGGTCTGTGGCTTATTTACAACATAGTAAATATGGAAGTATGGCAAGTGTAAGAATCAATAATAATAGTGATTATGTAACAGGATATAGTGCAGTAAATGAACCAACATGTGGATATACTGGAACAAATCTTGAATGTAATAAATATGGAAATACAGAAGATATTACGAAACCTTATAATACAGAAATAGGATATAAAGCAAGCACTACTGGAAATATAAGTGGTATTTATGATATGAGTGGTGGAGCTTGGGAATATATGATGAGCGTTATGACAGATCATGATGGAAGACCAATGAGTGGAAGAAATTCTATCTATAATAGTGGATTTAATGGAACATTTGGTTGTCCTACCTGTGATGAAGATACTTCTGGAAAAACATCTTTAACTACAGGAGTTCCATTTCCGAGTGATACAAAATATTATGATATTTATGCGTATGCTTCAAATGATGAGTCATATAATTTTCGTATTTTAGGAGATGCAACAGGAGAGCTAGGACCTTTTGCTATAACTACTTATGGCTCTCAACAAAATCAGATTGGATCATGGTATCAAGATGAGGCTTGGTTTGTCGCCCCTTGGTATCCTTGGTTTACTCGTAGTTCTCATTATAGTAATGGTAGTGGTGCTGGAGTGTTTACATTTAGTCATGATTATGGTCGTGTGCATGATAATGGTGGTTTTCGTGTAGTACTTTCTCCAATTGGGGTTTTGGAATAACATATTTATTGTTTTTAGGTTTATGGTCAGATAATAATGTGGTCATTATTTAAACATATTTGAAATAGACTTAAATATAGGTGATACCATGGAAAGTCTATTTCTTTTTTTGAAAGGAATTCTAATCGGAATTGGTAAAATTATTCCAGGAGTTTCAGGCTCTTTAATTGCTGTAATATTGCATGTTTATGAAGAAGCAATTATGGCAATTAATTATTTTAGAAAGAATCCCAAACGTTCATTTTGCTTTTTATTTCCAATTGGATTAGGTGTTTTACTTTCTGCTATTTTCTTTAGTCAAGTTTTATTATTTTTCTTAGATCATTGGTATTATTTTACAATGTTTTTCTTTATTGGTTTAATTTTAGGTACTGTTCCAAAATTTCAAAAAGAAGTAGTCTTTATTTCACTAAAACATTATGGAATCTTTTCTCTTTCTTTTTTGCTTCCGTTTTTGTTTTCTTTGTTTTCTTTTCAAGTAGAAAATTCTTCTATATTTTATATTTTTCTTTTAGGCTTTGTTGATGCTGCAACAATGATAATTCCAGGAATAAGTGGAACTGCCATTTTTTTGATGCTTGGTAGTTATTCTACTGTTTTAAATATTATAGGAAATCCGTTTGGTAATATTTTTCTTACTATTTTCTTTTCACTAGGTATGCTATTTGGTATTTTATTTATTAGTAAGTTAGTGGAGATTTTTTTAAAGGAGAATCGTAATTTATTTTATCTTGTTATTGATGGATTATTATGGAGTAGTATCGTTTATTTGATTTCTTTAGTAAGTAGTGAAATAAGTTTAGGAACTCTTTTTCCATTTTTTCTATTATTTTCTTTTGGCTTTTTTATTACATATTCTTTTTCAAAATAAAAAAGCTTAAAATTAAGCTTTTGTAAGTCTATAATAAGTAGATTCTACATCAGAATTTAAATATAAGATTTGTTCTGATTTTTTAAAAGATGTATTCTTTTTTATTTTGTCTAAAATTTCTTCTTGATTGATCCAATTTTTAATACATAAAATAACTTCTTTTTTATCTTTTAATAATTCATCTTTTTTTAATAATGAGAAGTCATAAATATTATAATTAATAATTAAAGTGTTTTCGTAAATTTCAAACTCTGGTAAAGAATTTAAGTGTGTAAAATAATTATCATAAATATAAATAAATGGTTTGGTATAATTTTCTTTTGCTAAATTTAGTGCATTTTTATAATCTGTATATAAATAAGTTGGTTTATGAATATATAATCCTGTTAAAGCTGTTAATATTATTATAGCTAAAATAATAGAGTAACTATATTTTTGTTTCCAAATATTAGAAATTAAATAAATGATAGTAATAGAAATGATAGGATAAAGTAGCATAATGTAGCGTGAAGTATAATTTTCTCCTAAAAATGGTGCAATTTTTGAAACGATTAGAATGAAAATAAAAATTGGTAAACTACATAAAATAAGTGGCAGTTTTTCTAAGTTTATTTTTTTCTTATTTTTAAGGAAATATAATAAAGAAGAGATCATAATGATTATTAAGATAAGTAGAGGTATATTATAAGATTTTAAGATCGAATCAAAGTAATAAAAAATGTTTTCAAATAAAGTTTTTGTGTGTTCTTGATTTGCTCCAATTCCACGGTAAGAAAAGAAAATATGATAAATAGAAGATGGAAAGATAAGAATTCCTAAAGAGGCAGGGATTGCATGATTTAGAAACATCTTTTGAATTGCTTTCCATTTTTTCTCTTTTGTGTAATGACAAAATAAAATTAGAAAGATTAATACAACATAAATACAAAAATAATATTGAGTTAAGAATCCACAGAAAATAATAATGGACCATAAAATCTTATCTTTTTTAGAAAAGTTTTCTTGTTTTTTAAAAAATTTTAAAGCGTAATATAAATACCATACTGAGAAAAAGGTTAGCATCATATACATACGGTGAAACATAACAGTACTAATAGCACCCATGCTACTTCCATACAAAATAATGCTTAAATAAGCCCATTTTTTGTTTGTTAAACGAATCATTATTTGGTAAATTCCTAGTAGTGTTCCAATAAAGAAAATAATATTTAAAGTAAATCCAATGTATTTGGTAAAATGATCAAAGAAAATAGAAGAAGTAAGGTGCATAGCATTGTAAAACATTGGAGGGTGGACATCACTTGCTTGATTTAACCAAACAGATAAGTAGTTAAAAATATCATCAGACTGTATACTTAAATATTTATGAGCATCTTCTTTTGTTCTCCAAGTAGGTATTTCTTTTGCAAGAGTTTCATCATAATCATTTTTGTAAGATTCTTTATCTTTAATATAGTTTAATGATTTTGTTAAGCGATTGGAAATAGACCCTGTCCAGCAGTTATTCCAAAAATAATCAAAATTGGCTTGTGCATAACCAAAATTACGAAAAACATTATCATATTTATAATTACTTGAACCATAAGAAAATATTTCATCTTCATGAAATCCTTGTTTTTGAGTATTAAAATAGCATAATATTCCACATAGTATAGAGATAATTATTATTAATATAGCATTATTTTTTAGCCATTTTTTCATATAAACACCTTCTTTAGTGGATATTATAGCACTAAAGGGAATAATTGGAAGATTTTTTTTAATTTTTGGTGACGAATTTGTAATTGCTTTTTGACGTTTTTTGTAATATAATTGTATCTGTACTAACACAAGTAGTACTGTTATATAATTTAAAAGGGGGAAAACTATGATTGATATCGATTATCAAAGCAGAACACCGATTTATGCTCAAATCGTTAATGAAATTGAAAAATGTATTATTCATGGGAAATTAAAACCAGATGATCAAATGCCAAGTATTAGAGAGCTTGCTAGTGAACTTGGTATTAATCCTAATACAGTGAAAAAGTCTTACTCAGAACTTGAGAGTAAGAATATAATACGTAGTGTATCTACAAAAGGAACTTTTATTACTTCTAAAATTGAAGAAATTGTGCAAAATAAAATAGAAGCAACATTACAAAATGTTTTAAAAGAAGTGGAAGAACTTAAAATGTTGGGACTATCTAAAGAAGAAATTCTGGAAAGGATAAAATAGGTGACCATATGTTAGTGATTTTATATTATATTATTTTTTCTATCTCGTTTGTTTATGCAATGTATTTTGCTTTGACTGGATTATTTGGATTTAAAAATTATCATAAGAGTCAATTTGGAAGACATAAACCTAAACATAAATTTGGTATTGTTATAGCAACTAGAAATGAAGAAAAAGTAATTGGAGCTTTAGTAAAAAGTTTAAAAAAGCAAAAATATCCAAAGGAGTTATATGAAATATTTGTAGTACCTAATAATTGTACTGATGATACTGAAGGTGCTGCAAGAGAAGCTGGAGCAACTATAATTGATTGTACTGTTCCTGTAAAATATAAAGCAGATGCTTTAAAGTTTACTTTTAATAAATTACAATCTCGTGAAGATATTGATGCTTTTGTTGTATTTGATGCCGATAATTTAGTTCATCCAGATTTTTTAGCAAGAATGAATGATGCATTATGTGAAGGAGTGCAAGTTGCACAAGCTTTCCGTGATGCTAAAAATATGGGCGATAACTGGTTAACTGGTAGTTATACTTTATTCTATTTTATTCAAAATTTCTTTTATAATCGTGCTCGTATGAATTATTCAGGATCTGCAACTATAAATGGAACTGGATTTATGATGAGAAAAGAAGTTGTAAAAGGTGGTTTTAATACTAAAACAATTACAGAAGATAGTGAATTTACTGCTCAATGTGCAATTCGTGGAATTCAAGTAGCTTTTGTAGAAGATGCTATTACTTATGATGAGCATCCAATGACATTTAGTGCTAGCTGGAAACAACGTAAAAGATGGACAAGTGGAACACTTAATTGTTTAACAATTTATTGGAAGAAGCTATTATCTACTTTTATTAAGACAGGAAATATTGCATGTTTTGATATGGTGATGATGTTTTTAGCGCCAATTATGATGTTAGTTGGATCTGCATTATCTGTTGTTCTTATTATTTTCCATATTGCTGGGGTAGAGCTTTTTGATTTCTTCTCTTATCTTTATGCATCTGGTATTGTATTCTTTGTATTATTCTATTTTATGAGTGTTTTAATGAATGTATTTGTTGTAAAGTATAATCATAAAAAACCAAAAGATATTTTATCAGGAATTTTCTTATTTAGTCTCTTTTTATTATCATGGATTCCTATCAATATCGTTTGCTTATTTAAGAAAACAGATAGTTGGGAACAAATTAAACATGATCGTAGTGATGTAGATCTAGATAAGTTGTTAAATTAGTCTTCTAAGAAAGACTTTTTTTTCATTTATGATATACTTTTAGTAGGTGGGACTTATGAATTCAAAATTTAAGGTGTTATTAGTTGAAGATGAAGAATCTATTTTGATGGGATTGAAATATTGCTTAGAACAAGAAGACTTTTTATGCTTTACTTCCTCTAATGGAAAGGAAGCGATAGAGATTTCTCATAAAGAGACAATTGATATTGCTTTACTTGACTTAAATTTGCCAGATATGAGTGGTTTTGATGTCATGGAAGCTTTAAGAAAGCAAAAAGATTTTCCAATTATTTTCTTGACTGCTAATTTAGAAGAAGTGTCTATTGTAAGAGGACTTGATATGGGAGCAGATGATTATATTACAAAACCATTTAAAACAAGAGAGTTAATTAGTAGAATGAGAGCAGTTTTGCGTCGAAATCAAAAAAATGTTAGTAATTTAATTACACTTCATAATGTGGTTATTGATTTAAATTCTGCAAAAGTTCTTAAAAATGGAAAAGATGTTATGCTTACTGTTTTAGAATATAAAATTTTGCTTGTACTTGCTATGAATCCCAATCATGTATTTACAAGAGAGAAAATTTTAGCAGATATTTGGGATGTTAATGAAGAGTATGTAAACGATAATACATTAACCGTTTATATTAAACGAATTCGTGAAAAAATTGAAGATGATGTAAATAATCCTAAGATTATAAAAACCGTTCGTGGAATTGGATATAAAATAGGAGATGTATTAAAGTAGGTGAGTTTTATGAAGTTTTTTCAGGCGTATCGTAAAGAGCTTTTTTCTTTTCTTCTTTGCTTTTTTGTTTTTTTAATTGTTTCATTTTTTGTTAGTAATAAATTGACTCAAAAATATAAGGAAAGTTTTCTTGAAAATCAAGCAGTATTAATGAATGGTATTATGGAGAATCATCCAGAATTAGAGCAAGAAATGATAGAGATATTAAATCAAAAAAATTATGATTCTAATTTAGCTTTATTAGATCGATATGGTTTTACAAAATTAAGTCGTTTATCATATCTTTCTTATGTTAAAAGTTTAGAGGATTATACTTTACGCATTATTTTTCTATCTTTTCTCTTTTGTTTTTTCTTCTTTTTAATTTTAGTTTTTATTTTTTCTATCAAAAAAAATAAGAGGATTCGAGATATTAATGATTATTTATTTCGCGTACTTCAAAATGATTATAAGATGAATTTAAAAGATTACAAAGAAGATAGCATCAGTAGTTTAAAAAATGATATTCTTAAAGTTACGAATAAACTTCGTAATGTTAGTGAAAAATCTTATTTAGATAAAAAAAATTTAGAGCGAACTTTATCTGATATTTCACATCAACTTCGAACGCCTTTGACTAGTTTACATATTATCAACGATGTTTTAAGTTCTGGATCTGTAAAAAAGGCAGAAGAGAAGAATTTTTTAATTCAACAAAAAGAGCAGTTAGAGAGAATGGAGTGGCTTATTGTAACACTTCTAAAAATGAGTCAGATTGATTCAGGAACTATAGTATTTCAAGCAAAAGAAGAAAGTATATTAGAAATATTTAATGAAGCATTAAAGCCATCACTTATTTTACTTGAATTAAAACAAATTGAGTTAAATATGGAAATTTCATCTGATCTTAAATGTAATATGGATTTTCATTGGACCGTAGAAGCTTTTGTTAATTTAATTAAAAATGCAATCGAGCACACTTCTTCTAAAGGGCACTTAAACATTAGAGCAAGTGATAATCCTATGTTTGTAGAAATGGTAATTGAAGATGATGGTGAAGGAATTAGCAAATCTGATTTACCACATATTTTTGAACGATTCTATAAATGTAATACTAAATCAGAAAGTATAGGAATTGGTCTTAATTTATCTAAAACAATTATTGAAAAACAACATGGTGTTATTTCTGTATCAAGTGAAGAAGGAAAAGGAACAACTTTTGTGATTCGATTTTTTAAAGTGACAGTGTAAATTTATAGATGAAATTTTTTATTTTTTTGATATAATATTCTAAAGGGTGACTGTGATGAAGAAACTAGAGCAAACAATTTTAATTATTTTAATTGTTACATGTGTTGGAATGTGTGCAGGAAGTTTACTTATTGCACTTTCTAGAAATAATGGAGATAGTAATGATCCATCTTTATCTAATACAACTCAAAAGGTAAATTATACATCTACTCAAGAAGTAGAAATTGAAAAAATTATGAATAGTCAAGTTTATCGAGGTATTATGCATGGATTAAATTTTCCAAGTTCTTTATCTAGTAACATGCGTTTTTTAACTACAGAGTTAGAACGATTCTATTTTGTTTTTGAAACGCTAAGACTTCAAAATCCTGAACGAGTTTCATGTGTTTCTATTTCAGAAAATACTTCTTTAAGTGAATGTAGATTTTTGGAAAGTGATTTTCAGAATCTAGCACAAACAATATTAGGTGAAGAAATCCTTTTTTCTTCTATTCAGACAGATCATCTTTACCGAAATGATGGATTTATTACTTGTGATTATGATGCAAATTTAGATCAGTCTGCTTTTATTTTAAAATTTCATAGTGCTACTGTGACAGGAAATATTAATGAAATTCAATTAGAGATGTATACAAGTATTAAAGATGGTAATATCATGTATGAAGAAATTAAAAACTTTATAGATGCTAGTTATATTTCTAGACAGAATTTATATGGAATTTTAAAAGTACAATATAAAAAAGTAGATGAGCGAAATATTATTACTGCAATTTCTTTTGAGAAAGTGTAGTTTTTTTCTTTTTATGACTGTTTTGTCACTCTAAATGTCATTTTATAGTCATAGTAG
>CAJUNF010000046.1 GCA_910587775.1 uncultured Bacilli bacterium
CAATTAGGGTTCGATTAAGTAGTTTTTTATTGTCTACTTTTTCTTGACTAGTTCATAGACATCTATAAACTATGTAGTTTTTTTATTAACTTTTAGATCGCAATTAAAGTAATTTCAGTTGGATAAGTTGGATAACTATTGTATCTTAAATAGAATTTATAATCATCATGAATTTCATAAATCATTTTTGCAATTTTCCATAAATCTTCATTATTATGATATACAGATATTAATAATTTTGGATGATCATTTTTTATATGTTTCATGCACCCTTTTATAGCTTTTTGTTCAAATCCTTCAATGTCTGCTTTAATTAGAGTAATTGGTTCATCAATATCTTGGTCTAGTGTTGTAACAGAAATACAACCTTTATCCCCTACTATTAAAGTATTCGCAGAAGAACTCTCTTCATTATCATTTATAGTCATCTTAGTAATTTCATCGCCAACCCCTTTTAAACGACATTCGATGTTTGGTAATGATTTTAAATTTTCTTTTAAGATTTCAAATGTTTCTGGTGTTATTTCGTAACAATAAATTTTTTTATAAGAATCTAATCCATAATTACGAATATAAGAAAGAACAGTATCTCCTGTATATGCCCCTAAATCTACTATTACCTCATTAGAATCACATTTTACAAGGTCTAAATCAAAGTAGTCATCAAATAAATATTCTTTGGTTTGGGCAGTAGTATCAAAATCATATCGAAACCAATTATTTAGAATAGAATATAATGTTTTTTTCGAACGATAATCTGCTAGATGCTCATACATCCAAACAAAATCATCGATGTGATAATATAGAGCAGCACTTTTTAGCTCTAATTCTTCATAATTGTTTTGTTCTATATCTAAACGTCCCCAATAGTTAAATTTGTTAAAGAAATCCATAAAACTTTGTTTCATTTCTCTTGGAATTGTCTCAAAATTTTTTCTTATTTGATAATAAATTTCTTTTTCACTTAACGATTTAATCAAGTTTACAAAATTTGAAAATTCTTGATCTATAATATTCAAAAAAATCACACTCCCCTAAAATATATTTGGAAATGTGATTTTTATCAATCTTTTTTCTTATATTTTTATACTCCCACAGATTTCGTTTCTGGTAAAGTAGATCCTCCATCAATTACGAATCCTTGACCTGTGATATAACTTGATTCATCGCTTGCTAGAAATAAGGCTAAATGTCCAAGTTCTTCAATTGTTCCAAGTCGTTTCATTGGAATACCTTCTGCAATTTCATTTACAACACTTTCAGGATTTTGCGCATTAGTATCTTTTGCTATTCCTTCTACCATTGGAGTCATAATATATCCAGGCATAATTGCATTTACTGTAATATTACTTTCAACTACCTCCATAGCAAGCCCTTTTGTAAATCCAATTAATGCGGCTTTCGTTGTTGCATATGCAACTTCTCCACTATCTGCTACCATTGGACCTGTTACACTTGATAAATTTATAATACGACCATATTCTTTTTCTTTCATTATAGGTAATATTTCTTTTGTAACATTCCAAGTTCCTTTGATATTGATATCAAAATGAAAATCTCTTACTTCATCACTCATTAACAAAAATGATTCTAATTTTGCTACTCCAGCATTATTAACTAGAATATCTACTTTTCCTTTTTCTTCTTTAATTTGATGAGCTATTTCTTTTAGTTTTTGACTATCTCTTATATCAACTTGATAACCACTTATCTTTTGATAATCTTTTTTTAAACTTTCTAATGTATCGTTTAGTTTTTCAGAATAATCTAAAATGATAACATCTGCGCCATTTTCTAAAAATACTTTTACAATTCCTAGGCCATTACCCATTGCTCCACCAGTTACAATGGCAACTTTATTTTCTAATCTCATATAATCCTCCTAGTTTTATTATAACTAAATTTCTTTAAAATACTAAAATTTTTTCTTTATGATGTAAATTGTTTTGTTGTTAAATTATCTTTTTATATGTCTTATTTTATTAAAATTTAAATTAATTTATAAATTGTAATCATTTTTACATAGTTATTCTCTTTTTCACACAACATATGAGTTAGTTTTTGCAATTATAGGTATAATTTTGTTAATCCTAATAAATTTACATTCTGTGAACTTATGAGAAAATATATATATAGCGAGGGAAAAGTATGAATTTATATTTAAACAATCAGAAAAAAGACATTTTTAAAATTGTTGGTGCTAATGTTAGATATTATCGTCAACTATACAACTTGAATCATCCAAAAGAAATGATTTCTCAAGCGAAGTTAGCAGAAATTATTGGAGTTTCAACTGGATTAATCGGTGCAATTGAAGCTGAAAGATTACAAGGTGTTAGCGTTCCAGTTTTATGGAATATTAGCCAAGTATTAGGTGTACCAATTGATAAATTTTTTGAAGAACAAAAAGAACTCGTTAGTGTGAGATAAAAAAAGAACAATTCATTAATTGCTCTCTTTTTTTGCCATTGACGCAAGATATTTTGCTTGTTTCTTACTTAATACCTTTTTAGTCTCACTTCCATGAATCTCGCAATGATGTGGATTTTCAGTAGGTTTACTTAATACTAACGCATCTACTTCATTGCAATGTTTTACTTGAATTGAAACAATAGGTCCCCGTTTTGATTCTTTTAAATATTCTATACAATCAATATTATTTCTGTTATTTTGGCGATCAACAGAGAGTCCTTTTGGATCTTTAAATGCTGCACTAGACACTTTACCATTTTCCCAAAATAATTCTCTTTCTTCTGGTGGTAATACAGCTCTATATAATTTTTCTTTTGATTTAAAGTTCATTATAAAACTTGTTTATTTCTTGGATCATTATTTTTGAATCTAAAGGAACGCTCTTTTCATAAGAATCTTTTGATGATTCATAATAGATGTCTAATTGATTGTTTTCATAAATATTAAATTCTAAATATTTATCTTTTTCTTCATATTCTAATTGTACACTTTCTAGTGCAGTTGGAAAAACAGATGGCTGTACAGGTAATTTTTTTAAAATTTCTGTTACTGTGTCTAAATGTTCTTTTGGAAATCTTTTTGCACCATTGTCATTCCAATTATCCTCTAACTTTGCTATTTTTTCTAATTTTTTAATATTTCTTGATAACGACATATTAAAAATCTCTTGATTTTTTGAAGTAGCATGAAAATTATAATTTTCCTCATTTGTTTCCATATTATTATGATATGAAAAAATCTTATTTTCATTCTCTTTCTTTATATCTATAGGTTTCGTACCCCATATTGAAATATTTATATTTTCCACAAGAACTTGTGGAGCATAACTATACCCGTTCATTTCTTTTTACAACCTCTATTGGATATTCTCCAAGAACATCGCCGTTAATATATACTTTGGTTTTGTATTCTCCATATTCTTTAAAGACTTGATTGTTGATATCTATATTTAATTGTGCAGCATTTTTTTCTTCTGTATCATTGTCTACTTTAAATTCTCCTGGCATTTCAAAAATCATTTCATCACTTGGACTTAATAATTCTATTTTTAAGTTATGCGTTTGATTGGCAGGAATGTCATATAATCCAATTGAAATAGAAAAAGAATAATTGGTTGGCATGTTTATTGGTACAATCATATTTAAAGGATTTATAATATTTAAATTTTGATTTTCTTGTACAATTCTTTCACAATAAACAAAAGAAATTATTTTCATAAAAAGCACCTTCTTTTGGGTTTATAGTATCATAGCTTACATAAAAAATCAAATGATTAAACTTGGCGTTTCTTTCATTTCTTTTGGTATAGCTATGTCCATATATTCTAAAATAGTTGGAGCAACGTTTGTTAAATCTCCTTTTTCTTTTAGTTTAATTTTTTCATCCGTTATAATAAATGGTACTAAAGATGTTGTATGAGTTGTAACTGGTTGTTGCCCATTTAACATAATATCTGCATTTCCATGATCTGCAAGTAAAACAATCTGATAAAAATTTTCTTCTGCCTTTTCTATTAATTTACCAAGACATAGATCTACTGTCATAATAGCTTTTATTGCTGCCTCTAAGTTACCAGTATGTCCAACCATATCAGGATTTGCATAATTTACTAGGATAAAATCAATATCTTTTTCCATACAAGCAATAACTTTCTTTGTAACTTCTACAGCACTCATTTCTGGCTTCATATCATATGTTGCAACTTGTGGTGATGGAATTAAGTATTTGCTTGCTCCTTCTATTGCACCATTATATTCTCCATCAAAGAAAAATGTAACATGTGCATATTTTTCTGTTTCGGCAATTCTTGCTTGAGTAAGACCTAATTTAGATAAGTAAATTCCTAGAGGATTTTCTACTATGTTATCTGATAAAAAATGAGTTGTTTTTATATTTTTATCAATTACTACAAAAGAATAAACATCTGGATGAATTTCATAATTTACAAAGCTATCAAATTTTGGATCTGTAAAAGCACTTAATATTTGACGAGCACGATCTGTACGATAGTTCATCCATAAAAGAATATCATTATCCTTAATAATACCTCTTGGAGTTACTAAAATAGGTTCTAAAAATTCATCTGTTATTTTTCTTGCGTATAATGCTTCAATGGTATTTTCTATATTTATTGTTGATAAGCCTATTCCTTTTGTGATTAAATCATAGTATTTTTTTGTTCTTTCCCATTTGTGATCTCGATCCATTGCATAATATCTTCCACAAATAGTAGCAATATGCCCAATTCCTGTAATAGCTATTTCATCTTCAATTTGTTTAATAAATTGATAAGAAATATCTGTTTTTGTATCTCTTCCATCTGTAATAATGTGAAAAAATATTTCTTTTACTCCATCTGCTACTAAGCGCTTATAAACGTTTATGATTTGAGAAATGTCTGAGTGAACTTTTCCATTACTACAAAGTCCCATGATATGAACACGTTTTCTATCTTCATTAATTTTGTTAATCATTTCTAAGTATGTTTCATTTGTACTCATATCATTTTCTATAAACTCTTTCATTTGATCTATTGGTTGTTTAATTTTTCTTCCTGCTCCAATTGTTAAATGCCCTACTTCACTATTACCAAATTGACCACTTTCAAGTCCTACGTATTGTTCTGAGGCGTGTAAAAGGGAATGAGGATATTTCTTCCATAGATTTAGAAAGTTTTCTGGATGAGCAAGTTCTATTGCATTTCCTTCTTTTTCTTCACGCATTCCAAATCCATCTAATATAATTGTTAACATTTTTTTCATGGTAATCACCTTGATTTATTTTAGCATAAAAATTTTAATCTGTTAAAAAAAGAAAGTATATTTACTTCCTTAAGCTACTACTAAATTACGGTCAATTCTTAAACGATCTGCAAGTGTTGCAATAAATTCAGAATTAGTTGGTTTAGCACGGTCATAATCAACACTATGTCCAAATATCTCTTCCATTAATTCGTAGTCTCCTCTTGACCAACTTACCTCTATAGCATGACGAATTGCTCTTTCTACTCTTGAGGCTGTTGTATCAAAACGACTTGCAATCTCTGGATAAATTTCCTTTGTAATTCCACCTAGCATTTCTTTTGATGAGTACATCATATAAATACTTTCACGAATATATTGATATCCTTTTATGTGTGATGGTACTCCAAGTGAATGTAGTAATTTACTAATTGCCATTTGAACTTTATTATCTTCTTTTGGCTCACTTTCTTTGATTTCTCCATTTACTACTTCACAGATTCTCTTCTCTAAAGAAGAAAGACTAAATGGTTTTAACATATAATAATCTATGTCATATTTACTAGCTGTTTTAATTGAGTATTCTTTTTTATAGCTAGAAACAACTATTACATGTTTTTTAATTCCTGCTTGTTTCATCTCTTCTAGTATTTCGATTCCATCTTTTTCGGATAATAATAAATCCATTAAGATTAAATCATATTCTGATTGATGATTTTTGATTATATCTAAACCAGTTAAACCATCAGTTGCAACTTTTACAAGACTAATTACTGCGTGTCCCTTCAAGTATTGTTCTACTTCTCTTATGATTTTTTCATTGTCATCAATCATAAGCACTCTGATATTAGTTTTCATTTTTGTCTCCTCTATGTTCATTTATTTACTGCACGCAAATTCATTATATAAAAGTTGTAGACAAAATACTAGAAATTATTTTGACGGTATACGTCAACTTTTGTAAACGTGTGTCGAATTTTGAATTCTTTCTATCACTTGACACATTTTTTCTACATTTAACGATAAATTTCCAATTAGAAAGCCGTCGATTTCTGGAAGTTTTTCGAAATCTTCCAATTGTAAACCACCACCATAAAGTACAGGATTATTAGGAAAATCATGGTCATAAAGCCATTGTTTTATAAAAATAATATATTTAATTACTTCTTTTTTATTTAAGGGATTATTTTTTCCTACTTTCCAAATGGGTTCATATGCAAGCGCAATATTTTTCTTTTCTTCTTCTTTGATATCTAATAGTAGTGCATTTAGTTTTTTAGAAATTACTTCTTCTACTTTATCTAATTGATATTCCATCAATGTTTCTCCAACTGGAATAATTACTTTAAGCCCTTGCTTTAAGGCATTTTCTATTTTCTTTTTTTGACTTTCTATATTTTCTAGAAAATACATTTCTCTTTCATGATGACCAATAATTACATATTTTACATCTAAACTTTTTAGCATGTTAGCGCTTACTTCTCCTGTGTAGCTTCCACTTTCATATTCACTCACATTTTGAGCCCCTAAAAAGAATTTTTTAGAATGCATAATTGGTAAGTAGGGATATGCTGGACATATTACTAATTTCACATTAGAAAAGTTTATTTTTTCTAAAGATCTTTTATAATCTAGACAATCTGAAAGTGTTTTATTTTCTTTCCAATTACAAATCAAGAGTTTCAATTTCTTCCTCCTCTTTAATCGTATCTAATGCCACTAACGTTTCTTTTCCTAAATAATCAAGGGTTGCTCCTCCTCCACTTGAAATATATGTGAATTTCGTTTTGTATCCAAGATTTTTTACAGCACTAGCAGAGTCTCCTCCTCCTACTACAACAATGGCATTTGTTTTACTTAGCATATCAAAAAATTCTTTAGTACCATTTGCAAACTTCGGATTTTCATATAAACCAAGAGTACCATTTAAAAAAACAGTTTTTGCATCTTTAATTATTTTTTGATATTTTTCTAATGTTTTTATTCCAACATCTAAAATAATATCGTTGTCATCTATTTGATCAATTCTTTTATATTTTACATAGGATTCGTCATAAGTACTTCCTACAATTGCATCTAATGGTAGAACAAATTTTTCTTTGTTTTCTAACATAAGCTTTTTTAATTTTTCAATAATTTTATAATCCATACTTGCAATGCTTTGGCCAATACCAAAGTCTAGAGCTTTTAAGCAGGTATTTGCTATACCTCCAGCACACAAAAGATAATCGCATTTCTTTAAGAGATTTTCCATTAAGGCTATTTTATCATCCATTTTTGCTCCACCCATGACAACTACAAAGGGATGTTCTGGGTTTATCACTAATTTATTTAAACTAAATAATTCTTTTTGCATGAGAAAACCAATACAACTTGGAATGTATTTAGCAATACCATAATTAGATGCATGAGCACGATGAGATGCAC
>CAJUNF010000047.1 GCA_910587775.1 uncultured Bacilli bacterium
TTTCTGTAAAGTAATTTGTTGTTATGTTATTGATTGTTTTACTTTTTCTAATACCGTCTTTGTTATAAGTATAAGTAATATCTTTTGTTGGTGATGTAATACTTTTTAATTCTCGACCATTCCGCCAAGATAAATTCATTTCACCTATAGTTAGAGGATTTCCTATTTCATCATATGTTATTTCTGTATCGTTAAATTTTGTTAGTTGATCTTTCCAATGTTCATTTTGATATTCATAGGTACTTTGATGTAATAAATTATTGGTATTTAATTCGTATTCTCTTTTCTTTAAGATATTTCCTGCTTCATCATAAATGTATTGATATGTTTTGTTTGCTTGATAATTGTTTTCTTTGATTAATTCTTGATAGTTATCATAAAAATATTCTTGTAATGGTTTTTTATTTTTGAAAATAGTTTTAATGTTATATAAATTGTCATATATGTATTCATATAAATCATGATCAATCTTAATACTTTTTAGCATCAAAGATGTTTTGTTTCCGTTAGAATAATATTCATATTCTATAGGCAGTTGATTATTTATGTTTTTCTTGGTTAACCTTCCTAATTCATCGTATGTATAATTTAATTCTTGATTATCAAAGATTACTTTAATAATGGAATCATCTTCATCATAAGTATAGTTAATTTGATAAGATTTATTATTTTTGAAAAACTCTTTAGATACGACATTAGAATTAATATCATAATCATATTCAATACTATCATTGTTTAATAAATACTTTTGAATGCGTCCTGCAAAGTCATAGTAGTATTGATAAATTTCATCTTCAGAAGTAATTTTTACTAATTCGTTTTGATTATTATAAAAGTGATGATATGTTTTATCTTTTTGTAGTGTTTTTAAACGGTCTAAATCATCATAAGTGTAAGAAATACTATCTTGATTACCATATACTATTTTAGATAAGTTTCCATTATTTTCTTCGTATTCATTTGTTATTAAAGTATTTTCATTAATCTTTACTTTTTTAGCATTTAGAAATTCATCATAAAGAAAATGATAGTCTTTATTGCTACAACTTATTTTAGATAAAAGATTTTGATCATTATAAAAATACTCAATTGTTTTATCTTCTTTTTGTACTTTGGTAAGTTGTTCTTTGTCATTGTATTCATAATTGGTCTTTAATCCACTTGCATCTATAATTTGTTTGGTTAATCCTGTTGTTTGATCAATATCATATTGAGTTGTTTTTCCAAGTGCATCAATGGTTTTTGAAATAAACTTACCATCTGGTGTATATTCAGCTTTGGTTTCTATTCTTTTTTCATAATTAGTTGGTTCAAAATAAAATTGTTGATTATAATTATCTTTTTGATAAGGCTGTATTTCAAAGAAATTACCAATGGAAGTAATATAAGCATCAGCTTCAGAATGCTTAATACTATAACTACCATTTTGATTTGGAATTAATTCAAAAACATCACTAACTTTTTGTGATAAAGCAATAACACCGTTTTTAATACAAAGATATTTTTGAGAAGTAGAACTTTTTATAATATAATAACCATCCATTTTATTTATAGTAAAGCTTTCTTTAATACAGCTAGGACGCATTAATACAACGCTATTTGAATTTGCGTATGGTTGTAGATAAAGGTAAGTTCCTTTTTTTCTAATATAGAAAGATTGATTTTCTAATTCTTTTTGGCATTTCTTTTGAATAACTGTTTTATATGGATTATGGTTTTCATCATATGAAATACTATTTGCAATTCCTTTAGTAGATATACCTTGAAGAAGCCTAGTACCACTTTGATTATCATATTCAAATTTAAAATTATTTCCTGATGGATTAAAAGAACTAATTAATTGATTATTATTGTCATAATGAAATGTTTGAGCTTGTTTACTTTGATCCATCGCACTAACTAAATTTCCTTGTTCATCAAAATTATAGGAATTAGCTCCAATGTCTTTGGTTAAGGTAAAATGTGTAATATATAAATCATTCACTTCTGTTTGAGAAATAATACTAAGATAAATTTTATCGTAATCTGCTCTTGTCGTAAATATCATGTTAAAAAACTGCCACTCTGTATTATGAACATTTAGATTATGCATTTGAGTACCCATAGCAACTTCATCTGTTGTATAATGAAATCCCATAGTAACGATATGACCTGCAAACATTCCACTTTCCCGTATTCCATTATTTTTATACCAGAAAGATAAACGATAGGTGTCATTTTTCTTACCACTTAAAGGAATAACTTGATCCAAAGATTTTGATTGATTGTAATAACTTTTTCGGTAGTAAGCTTTTTCACCATTAGAAAGAGTAACTACTTTATCATCATTTGGAATATCATTACCTAAAGTATCTGTTGCATCACTAACAGTCCAACCAGTAAGACCATTTTGAAAATCAGGGTTTACAATTAAATTATAATAATTTGCAATATCTCCTTTTTCTAATTGTAGTTCTTTCACACTTGTAATAGTCCCATCTTGGAAAGAAACTATTTTTAATTCGTACCTTTTTTCGATATCTACTTCTACAGTCATACTATATTTTTGATAATCTTTTCTTTTAGGGATAGAAATACGTTTTAATAAGGTACCTTCATGTATCCATTCTAAAGTTACATTCTCTTGATTCGTTTTAAAAAGACCACTAATAGTATAAGCTCCACTTTTATGAATAATAGGTAGTGCAATATTTCCAGAACCAGTAATTTCTTTTTCTCTTTCTAAAAATAAGTTATTAGTATATTTTATGACACCACTATCTAAAAGTAATTTATTTTTAGAAGATTCATTCCAATCATCATAAATTTTATAATTTCCATAAGCATCTATAAAATCATCTGTCTTTTTTAAGTTAGTAACTCCAATTGTATTTCCTTGTTTATTAAAAGAATAAGTATGAACTCGTCCTTTTTGATCTTTCACTCTAGTTACTTGAAATCCATAAATAAATTCTAAGCTATTTCCAAGAGTATTCGCCACTCCAAGCTCTGTTACTTTTTTGATTTTATAAGGAATTGTATCATAATAAGAAAAGCAATAACTTTTTCCACTAACATCTACAATTTTAGTTAAAAGATTATTTTGATAGGTAAATTTAGTAGTTCCGTGCTTAGTAATTAAATGAATACATTGATTGTTTGAAAAAGATACGATAGAAGTTTCTGAAGAACTATTCGTTGTAAAACCATTACTATTATAAGAGATGGTAATAGATTCATTTAAATCATCTGTTAGTTTAGAGATTTTTTTATCCTTGTATTCAATTGTAATCGTGTGCTCTTGATTATTTATAATTTTAGTTAAGTAATATACTTTATCTATTTTTGTAAATATAAATTGATTGTTACTTTTATCTTTCATTACATAATTATCGTTTTCATGGGTTACAGTAAGATTTAATCCATCTTCATCTTTGTAATACTCTTCTTCTTTATAAAAATAGTGTTTGGTTCCATCTTCATCTATGTATTCTAAATAACTTTCATCTTCTATTTTAATTTCTTCAAGTGTTTGATGATAATTTAATTTATATCCTAAGCCATATCCATAATCCGTTTTTAACACTACATCATTCGTGTTATAGATCATATTTAATTCAAGAGGTAGTTTCCCTCCAATTGTTTGATTTAATCTTAATAACTTGCTTAAATTACCTGTTAAGTTATTAATATGAAATGATCCATCTACTAAATCAACATTTTGGTAAGTCATATAATTTTCAAGTCCATTTTGATTGCGATAAGAAATTGTTAAAAAAGGTTTAGGATTAGATGTTTCTGTAATCGTATTATTTTTAGAATAAAAAATATGTTCAGGACCCTCATTATCATAAACTTCATCCATAAATTTAAGCATTAAGCCATAATTAGGATAACCTGCATACCAACGCTTAACAGCGTTTGTAACATCAAAGCTTGCTTCTTTTAACTCTACACTATAATCCGAATCAGATCTTACAATTAAGCTTCTATTTCCTTCAAAATATTCTTCAATTTCTTGTTTATACTGATTATGATAATCATTCCAATTAGCACTTTCTTCATGCCAGTCACTCATCATTTCATGAACTGTTAGATATCTTCTTTTTTTATCATTTAAATGAAATTCATAATCTTTGGCATGAGAAACTAACGTAGCTCTTGCACTTATAATATCAAAACCAGTTCCAATAGTTGGTAAATCAAATTTGATTAGAGTTCTAAAAACAGTTCCATTTTCATCTACTCCAACCTTTAATAAATCTGTATTTCGGTTTATACCTTGATCTCCCTTATAAATATAAGTATCGTATACAGAATTCTCTCCATTAGATAAAATTGGATCAATAACAAGTGGATATAAGTCTTTATTATTTAAAATGGTTTCATCAATTTTAAAAGAAAATTTGTAACCATCTGGGTATTTGTCTAATATATAATTAATAGGATAACTATTATTTTGGTTATCTAGTAATACAGGATGTTTTAATTTACAAATAATTTGTTTTTCTTGCTCTAAAATTAATTCATTATTTTCTAATCTTGCTTCTGCATTTTGAATATGAAAAAATAAATTGTTATAATCATTATGAACATCTTTTAAAATGATATTATCTTTAAGATTATTTCCCACAAATTCATAAGTAATATCAATATTAGAAAGTACATCTTCATAATGTATTGTTTGATCTTTTAAATAATTTTTCATATGTTTAGATTTATTTGGAAGTGAAATAGAAAAATTTTGATTCTGCTTTTTAAAGAATAAAAGAGTGTCATCTGTATTACGATTTAACTTAATTTGATAAGCATTTGCTTTATTATAAAAATAATCTTTTTCTTCTACCCAAGAATTATCAATATTAAAATATTTTCCATCTTTTAAATAATGAACATCTTCCATAAATAATTGTAGATCAATAATACCATTGTCATGTTTAAAGTATTTTTCTCTAGGTTTTCTTGCGTATACTAATTCTTTCATCACAATCACCTTAAGAAATTCTTTGGAAGATATGACAAGTAAAATATGGTGGCAGATTATTATGAGCTACATTACCACCAGCTTCTAAACTATGTACATTATCAAATAATCCAATAGTTGCAGCATTGCCACTTCCAATACCAAATTGTTTATCAGCCCATTTTGCAATAGATCCTATATTATGAGAATGACTTGGAATCTCACTAAGAGTAAGTTTATGATTTTTTTCTCCACCAGTTTTTTTCGCTGTATTAAATTCTGTTTGAGAAGTATCTACTCCAACTAAAGTTCTACCTTTTGCAATTTCTTCCCAAGACCCACCAAATAACTTACTTGGGTTGGTATTATTAACGCTCATATAAATAGAACCAACAGGATAAATTTTAGTGAAATCTAATGCCTGAGAAATAGGTGTTTTTGCACTTATTGTATTAACAGTTAAATTTCCATTTTCATCAATTTTAAATAAGCCATTTTTAGAATCGATTTTACGAACAGTTACATTATTTAATGTCGTATTTTCTTCTATAGGGGATTTTACTACTGTTGTAATACTATTTACATTTAAATTTCCTTGATCATCTAAGCTAAAATGATTGTTGTTAGAAGATAGACAATCAATACTCATTCGATTAACTTCTAGATTTAAAGAATTATTATCTTTTGTAAAAGCATCTTTAAAGTAAAGATCATCAAAAGAGATAGAAGCATTTTCTTTATAAGAATCAAGAAATGTATTCATAAAAAAATATTTGACAATATCAATATTTTTAGGATAAACCACTTCTAATGAAGCATTTTGATAATTGGTTTTAATTTCATTGTTTCCTTCGAATAAAAGAATTTGCTGAGTTTTTAAATTATGATTACTACCATTTTTTTCTATGGATGTATTCATGGTAACTTTATTATTTTCTAAAATTGGTTCAATTTTAAAAACATTGCCAATTTCAAGTTTAGAAGGTAAATCAAAAACATAATTTTTGATATTACTATTCTGTTTTATTGTAATTACTAATTCATTGTTATCAGGAATTATAGTATTTTCATTCAAGTTTAACTTAAAACTTAGTAAAGGAGCATTAAAAGAATCTGTTACCAAGATCTTATCTAGTCCAGTTACTGTTAAATTTTCTAAATTCATTGTAATTTTTCCTTTCCATGGAACATAAAATTAATTCTTATGTTCCTTAGTTATCTCTATGAATAAAGAAAAGAAAATGTTACATAAAATATTTTAGATAATTAATATTTTGCTAAAATTAGTGAAGTTGGTTATAATAAGAATGAGATGATAAAATGAAAAAAACACTACAAAATATGAATGTAAAAAACAAAACCGTCATAGTACGAGTAGATTATAATATCCCTATAAAAAATGGGGTGATTTTAGATGATAATAAAATCAAAGAAACATTGGAAACATTAGAATATCTTATCCATGAAAATTGTAAAATTGTCCTTTTAAGTCATTTAGGGAAGATAAAAACAGAAGAAGATAAACTAAAATATTCACTAGAACCAGTTGCTAAAAGGTTAAAAGAATTAATTGGGACAGAAGTTTATTTTACAAAAGATTACATGTCTCCCGATTTAAAAGAACGAGTAAAAAAATTAAATCCAAAAGAAATTTTAATGCTTGAAAATACTAGATTTGCCGATGTTCCAAATCGTTTAGAAAGTTCTTGCGATGCACAACTTGCTCTTTTCTGGGCAAATCTTGGAGAAGTTTTTGTAAA
>CAJUNF010000048.1 GCA_910587775.1 uncultured Bacilli bacterium
CTTATTATGCCGTGTTTAAAACATTAAGCGAACAAAGCGCAAAGGAAAAAGCCCGCTATTTTAATTTACTAGCCCCGCCCTATGGAGTCAATTTTTGAAAAGGTTCTTCGCTCTATAGCCAGAAAAACTCCCTGTGTATTTTTGGAAAATAAAATCTTAATAGTTTAGTTACTAGACCATTATGGCTAACCCCATTGACAGTTATATTTTAAACAAAATATTATATAATTTGATATAAAAGTATATTTTTGAGAAATTTTCTCAAAAATATTGATTTTTATTGTATAATTTGATATATTAATTGTAAAGAGGTTAGCTATGCTTATAAAGTTTTCAGTCCAAAACTATCTTTCATTTAAAGATTTGAACACGCTTGATATGCTCCCAGCTTCAATTGGTCAACATGAAGAACATTTATTGTGTGTATCTAATTATAAATTATTGAAAAGCGCTGCTATTTTTGGCGCAAATGCCAGCGGTAAAAGTAATTTATTTAAGGCTATGGGTTTTGCAAAGATATTTGTATTAGAATCTTCCAAAGAATCGCAAGCAGGAGAAAAAATCTCTGTAATCCCGTTTTTACTATCAACAGAAACGGAAAATGAACCTAGCTTATTTGAATTTACCTTTATCCAAAACAATATTAAATATAGATATGGTTTTCGTTTAAATAATACCGAAGTTGTTGATGAGTGGTTGTTTGAATCAAAAAAAATCAAAGAATCATTATTATTTGAAAGACATTTACAAGAATTCAACATTAGCAACAAATTTAAAGAGGGCAATAAAGTTAAAGAATTAACTAGAAAAAATGCTTTGCTTTTATCTGTTGCAGCACAATTTAATGGTAAAATTTCTGAAAATATTTTAGATTGGTTTTTAAATTTAAATATAATTTCTGGACTTTTTGGTTACAGTCCCATTGCATTAGATTATATAAACAATCCACAATACAAAGATGATTTTATTGATATTCTAAAAATTGCAGATTTTTCTATTGAAGACTTTAGACTACAAGAGCGTAATATTGCGGAAGTCCCTAAATTTATTCAAAAGGAAATCAATAGAACATTAAAAGAAACAGGAAAAGAATTAAAACTTATGCCTGAAATTAAAACATTACATGGTAAATACAATAGCAAATCAGAATTAGTTGAAAATGTTGAATTCGATTTAATGCATGATGAATCCAAGGGTACACAAAATCTATTTTCTTTGTTAGGACCAATTTTGGAAACAATAAAAGATGGCAGCGTCTTAATAATTGATGAATTAGAATCTAATTTGCACCCTTTAATTTCTCGTTTTTTGATTAAAATGTTTAATATTAAAAATAAAAGTGCTCAATTTATTTTCAATACCCATGATACAAATCTATTGAGTAATAAGTTTTTCAGACGCGACCAAATATATTTTATAAATAAAAACAGATATGGACAATCCGAGTTATATTCTTTATATGATTATAATATTAGATATGATAGAACTTTTGATAAGGATTACTTGGAAGGAAGATACAAAGCCGTTCCATTTATTGACGACTACAGTTTTTTCGGAAATGAATTAGAACCGGAAAATACTTGCGGTATGGAGATATAAATGGGAACTGATGATTTATTTAAAAAAGAAAAACAGAAAAGAGAAGAAAGAAAAGCTAGTATCAAAAGAGAAGTGCTTGACAATATTTTAATATTGTGCGAAGGCGAAAAAACAGAGCCCAATTATTTTAATGGATTTAAACGCGAATATAGATTAAGTAATATTACAGTTAGAGGATTGGGTTGGAATACTGACAAAATAACAGAAGAAGCCATAAAACAAAAAAGAAATTACTCTGAGATTTGGTGTGTATTTGATAGGGACTTCTTCAAACCTCAAAATTTTAATAGAGCTTTTCAGATGATACAAAAATATCCTAACATCAAAATTGCATACTCTAATGAAGCTTTTGAATTATGGTATTTATTGCATTTTAATTATTATAATACGGCAATCTCTAGAAGCCAATATATAGAAAAATTAAGTAAACTGCTTGGTGAAGAATATAAGAAAAACTCTGCAACAATTTATATGAAATTAAAAAACAAGCAAGAAACAGCAATAAGAAATGCTAAAAAATTATTGGCAACTTATAGTGAACCCAATCCAGAAAACGATAACCCATCCACAACGGTGTATCAACTAGTAGAAGAGCTTAATAAATACAAAAACTCATAAGATTAAACTTTAATAAAAAGCAGATATATTTAAGTTAAACTCATCAAACTTAAATATGAAAATTTATAATAAAGTTATTTTTGCTGTG
This sequence comes from uncultured Bacilli bacterium, assembly GCA_910587775.1. GTDB lineage: Bacteria > Bacillota_I > Bacilli_A > RF39 > UBA660 > MGBC162267. Next base: position 2,306 of record CAJUNF010000048.1, read on the forward strand.
CTTTATTCTTAAAAATACAAATAGAGCATTTATTTTAATTTTGTATGCAATAAAAAGAATAAATACAGAATATTAACTATACTATCCTTAAATTTGCATATGCGTATGGGCTATAAAAAAATTTTTTAAAGTTTTCTACGCTTAAATGAATATTAGCCGCAACTTCTGCAATATCCTTAATATTTCTCTTTTTCATATAAACTTCAATGATTTCTTTAAGTAACAATGGTTTTTCTTTTTGTATGGGATTTGGTTCTTTTTTCTTGTAGCCTAGTTTACTCATCTGAACCATTAAAGATTTATATCTAGATGGAGTTATTGCTGAAATATCAGCAGCACGCTTTATAAGAGCTGCCATTGAAACCTTCCATTTGCTTTTTAAATAATACGCTTTTTCGCAGTTTATATTTATCAAATCAGAATAAACCTCTTTGCTTGGAAGCATAAATTCTGCAGCAAACTCATTTGCTTCTTCGTCGCATCTTGGATAAGGCACATCTTCATTTTGCATAATAATATGACCAAGTTCATGAGCAATTGTAAAACGTAACCTGTCACCAGATAATCTTGAATTTACAAAAATAAAATAATGACCATCTAAATAACAAGAAAAACCATCAAATTTGTCATCATCTATGTCAATATAACTAACCAAAATGCCGTTATTTTCCAATACATTAATTAGATTGCCAACAATTCCGGAAATACCCCAATAGTTTCGTGTTTTTTTGGCTATTTCAGAAGGTAAATCTAATGTTGTAGAATAATGAGGTACATCTGTATTTAATATTTCAACATGCTTTAAAAAATACAAAAATACATCTTTAAAAATATTTATATTTGCCTCTATATATCCTTCATCTTTTTTTTTCAGAGATTGTCGTTTACGATACAATCCTCCTTTTATATTTTTTTTATCACAAGGTATTGTAAAAAATGAAGTAGGAAAATTAAGTACATTTGAAAGTGCCATCAATAGTAACTCTGATACCTCTTTACGTTCAGCTTTTTCTATCTTTGACATTTCGCCCTGCGAAATAACAACTCCTTCGTGTTTTAATCTTTCTATTAGTTCGTTTTGCGTTAATCTATTGTATTCTCTAGCCAAAATTATTTTTTCAGCTTCTACATTTATACCCATTTATCTTACTCTTAATGATTTTGGTTTATCATTATCATCATTATTTTGCATTTGCAATGGTACAACAAAATCAATTTTCTTATACCATTTCACAAGTTTACCAATTTGATAAGTCAAATACAATCCAACAATTTCAGTACCTATCGAATTTAATATGTAACCAAAAGTTAGCGGTATATTTTGAGTAACATAATAACTGTTTACCAGCAGAGTTTTATTTAAATTAGGAATTGTCATTTGTTCGAAATTATATCCGATATTATATCTAATATCATCAATGTATTTTCTTTTGCGTTTATTTTTATCTAACTTATTAAAGGTAATAGGATAACCTTCTAGATACATATAAAAGGTGTTTCTGTCTTCTTTAATTATATTGTTAACACCATCAAATATATCTGATTCCATAATTTTTCTTTTAAAATGGTCTCTAATCATCATTGCACGTGTTGTTGCAGAATAAGGAGTGTTTTTTTGAGCACAAATTTCTTTGTACTCTTCAAATGATAAAAAAGTCATTTCTTTAAGAATCGCAAAATATTTTTCCAATTGAGTTTCAATCTCTCTGCCATCAAATTTTTTCAAGTTATGTGCCTTTCTTTGAAATTACAAATTTTAATGCAGACATGTTATCATGAGATAATTAATTTTTCAATAGAAAATATTCCACCAAAATATTCCAATTTATAAAGCGCTGGTATAATGCTGATTTTCATGCTATACAAAAATTAACATTACTTGTCGGCTTTGACAATACTCTCATACTTCTCGCCAAGGCTGTATTTTCTGCTTTTGCCTTCGCCATAGGGGGTTAAAAAGTTTTGGCTTACCCAGTTTTGAATTAAAAAGCGGGCTGCACGCGGAGAAAAATTGAAAAATCCTGCCACATCCTTTGTGGTTATATATTTTTGGCTTTCAAACAATCCTAAAATCTGACGCTGTTTTAAATCTAATTCCCTTAAGGCTTTTGCTTCATCTTTTGATTCTTTGTTCTTTTCTGCCTGTTTGTATACGGAATTAAAAGCAATTGCCATGCCGTTAATAAAATATTCCACCCATTTTGTAATGTCGGCATCTGCCCTTCCCATATAATAATTATGGTGGTTACCTATGGTTATTGCCTCATAATAGCCGTTTAAATCTTTTGCATAATATTCTTCAAGCGAATAAATGCCCTTTAAATCATAGCCGAATTTATGCAGGATTAATGTTGTTAAAAGCCTTGCAGTTCTGCCGTTGCCATCAAAATATGGATGAATGGTTACAAACTGATAATGGGCTATGGCCGCTTTTATTGGAATGGGGGTATCATCAGGATTATTCAGCCATTTAATAAATGCTTTCATTAGCCCTTCTACATCTTTTGCTTCGGGCGGCATATATACAATTTTTCTAGATAAAGAATCGGTTATTACATTTTGACCGCTTCTGTATTCTGTGGGTTTTATCTTCAAGCTGCCCCCGCCTTCAACAAGAGCATGGAGCATTTTTATATCATTTTCTGATATATTACCGTTTTTCTTTGCCAGTTTTTCAGCATAATCAATAGCTACATAATAACCCTTAATTTCCTTTTCATCTCTCACCCTGTTCTTAATTTCTTTATTTTGAAGCAGGATGCTTGAAACTTCATCCTGGGATAATCTGTTTCCTTCAATTTGGGTTGAATAATGAACGGTTGAAAGTTTTGCGGTTTTTCTTAAAGAGCTTAAAAGATACGCTGTTATAGGCAGGTTTTTAATGCCCTCTTTTATTCTTTCAATTTTAAGAAGATTATTTGCAATAGTGTTTGTTATAGTATATTTAGGGTTAAATTTAAAAGTTTCCTGTTCCATAAAACCTGCTGATTGTTACCGTTATTTTTCCTCAATTCTTCCTTTATTTTACCACAAAATTACCGGAATTAAAATGCCTGTTATTCAGCTAAGCTCGGTTGGTTATAAGCATGATTGCATAAGCCGAAGTTATTTTAAATAAAAAATATTGTGCAACAAATACTATATAGATATAGAGCTTAAAAATTCGTTCTTTATCTTCATGTTAACTTTTTTCAAAAAACACGGCATAATAAAATAAGGAAATTTTAAATAGAGAAAAATATGGCTGTGAACACCAAAAAAGAAACGGAAGAAAAAATCCAAAAATCATTAATCATGATTCAGGATATTAAAGCGCTGGTTAAAATATGCGCCCTTGCGTCGG
>CAJUNF010000049.1 GCA_910587775.1 uncultured Bacilli bacterium
CCAGGAATTGGTACAGTTCGTAATGGTTCTAGAAGTTGGTTTGGTTTAGGTGGTTTTGGAATTCAACCAAGTGAATTTGCTAAAGTAGGGCTTATTATTTATGTTTCGAAGTATTTAGCTAATCATCAAAAAGAAATGCGAAGTATTAAAGATGGAGTTTTACCTATTTTAATTGTGATTGGAGTTTTCTTTTTCTTAATTATGTTAGAACCTGATTTTGGAACCGCTATGGTAATTGTTTTAACACTTATCTGTATGATTTTTATAAGTGGAGTAAAAGTTTCTTTTTTTGTGAAAATAGGATTTATTGGACTTGCCGGAATTGTAGCACTAATTTTAGTAGCTCCATATCGAATGGCTAGAATTATTTCTTTTTTAAATCCGTGGACAGATCCTTTAGGAAGTGGATTTCAAATTATCCAGTCTTTATATGCTATTGGTCCAGGTGGTTTGCTTGGACAAGGATTTTTAAATAGTCATCAAAAGCATTTTTATTTACCAGAGCCACAAACCGATTTTATTTTTTCTATTATTAGTGAGGAGTTTGGATTTTTAGGAGTTTTAATTGTTGTATTCTTTTTCTTTTTTATATTTATTCGTTCTTTAAAAGTTAGTATGCGTTGTACTGATGGTTTTGGTAAGTATTTATCTTTTGGTCTTGCGTTTGGTATTATTATTCAAGCATCTTTAAATTTGTGTGTTGTTGTAGGGCTTATTCCAGTTACAGGTGTAACATTACCTTTTTTTAGCTATGGAGGATCTTCTCTTTTAGTTAGTATGGCAAGTATTGGTATTATTTTAAATATTAGTAAAAGATAATAAAAAACATAATTATTACTTTATTTGCAAATTAAATGTCTAAAAATGCTTTTTATGTGATATAATTTAAATAGATTTAAACTTACAAGATTACGTTTTATAAGTCATTTGTGTACGCTTTAAATCAATCAAAAAGGAGGGTACTTATGTCTGATAAGATGATTACTTGTTTAGATTGTGGAGCAGAATTTAATTTTACTGCTGGAGAACAAGAATGGTTTATGGCAAGACAATTAGTTGAGCCAAAGTATTGTAAAGATTGTCGTAATAAAAGAAGAGAACGTAGAGCTAAAAAAGAGAATCAAAAACATTATAAAAATCGTCAAGAAACTGAACAAAAAGCTGCTTAATAGTAGCTTTTTTGTTGCGTCTGGGCGAAAATAAAATATAATGTAATAAAGGAGTGAGATTATGAAAATTATTGTATCTGCTGGTGGTAGTTTTGGACATATTAATCCAGCATTAGCAATTATTCATAAATTTCAGGAAAAAGAAACAGATTTAGAAGTTATATATATTGGAACACATAATCGAATGGAAAAGGAAATTATTCCAAAAGAAAATATTCCCTATGAAGAAATAGAAATTTATGGTTTTACAAAAAATATAAAACAAAATTTAAAGAATATAAAATGTATTCGTGCATCTTTAAAAAAATGTTATGAAATTATGAGTGAATTTAAACCTGATGTTGTAATTGGAGTTGGTGGGTATGTAACATATCCCGTTTTAAAGGCAGCACATAAGTTACATATTAAAACATTTTTGCATGAACAAAATAGTATACCTGGTAAAAGTAATAAAGTACTAGCAAAGTATGCTGATTTAATTGGTGTGACTTTTAAGCATTCTATACCTTATTTTAAAACGAAAGGGAAAATTATTTATACAGGTCATCCATGTGGGATGCAAGCTAGGATTTCGAAAAAACAAGAAAAGGAAGTTTATGGCTTAACAAAGGGAAAAAAACTTGTTATTATAGTTGCTGGAAGTCTTGGTAGTGGATCTTTAAATAGTAAAATAAAAGATTTACTGAATCAAATAGGAAATGAAAATTTTGAAGTATTATATATTACAGGAAAAGCTCATTATGAGAGCTTTGTGAAAGATGCGAAATTTCCATCCAATGTCTTTGTTTTACCTTATGTAGATAATTTAGCTGGTCTTATGAAATCAGCAGATGTAATTGTGTCTCGTGCAGGAGCAGCTTCGCTATATGAATTAGTTGCTTTAGAAATTCCATCAATTATTATACCTAGTCCTAATGTTGCAAATAATCATCAATATTATAATGCGATTGAAATGGAGAATCAGGGACTTATTTGTATGTTAGAGGAAAAGAATTTAACGAGTGAAAAATTAAAAGAGGAAATAAAGGATTTGTTAGAGAATAAGGAAAGACGTTTTAAAATGATTCAAAAAATGCAAAAGATGGCTGTGATGGATAGTTCATGTATTATCTATCAAGAAATTAAGGATATGATAAAATGAAAACAGAATTATTACATTTCGGACATGTAAAAGAAGAGGAATCTTTAAAGAAGTATAATACGTTTCGAATAGGTGGCATTTGTAAGTATATAATTGAACCTGAAACAGTAGAAAAACTAGTTAAACTTCTCAAGTATTTAAATTCTAAAGAAGAGAAATACTTTGTTTTAGGAAATGGTTCTAATGTTATCATATCGGATGAATATTATGATGGAGTGGTAATTCGTTTAAATCATTTTGATCGTTTAGATATTACAGTAAATGAGGTTAAAGTAGGGGCAGGAGTAATGCTACCAAGACTTGCTATTTCGACAATGAATGAGGGATATACTGGATTTGAATGGGCTTGTGGTATTCCTGGAACTGTTGGTGGAGCAATTTATGGAAATGCTGAAGCTTATAAAGAATCTATTTTTGATCATTTAGTAGATGTAACCGTTATTACTCCAAATTGTGAAGTAAAAACTTTTTTAAAAAGCGAACTATCTCATTCTTATCGTACATCTTTTTTTAAAGAAACAAAAGGGTATCTTATTTTAGAAGCTACATTTTCTCTTCAAAAAGGGGATATGGAAGAAAGTAGAATGAAAATAGAGAAACGAAAAGCAAAAAGGATGGAAACCCAGCCTTTAGAGTATCCAAGTGCAGGAAGTGTTTTTCGTAATCCAAGTCCTGAGAATCCTAGTGGAAAGATTATAGAGGAACTTGGATTAAAAGGATTAAGTGTTGGTGGAGCACAAGTAAGTCATAAACATGCTAACTTTATTATTAATATTTCAGGTGCTACTAGCAAAGATGTTCGAAATTTGATAGAATTAGTACATAAAGAAGTAAAAGAACAATGTGATATTGATTTAATTATGGAACAAGAATACGTTGGGTGGGACTAGAATGAGTGCAGAGAAAAGAAAAGTAAAGCGCAAATTAAAATTATATAATTTTCTTTTATTTAGTGTTTTTCTTTTCTTTTTTTGTGGTGCAATTTATTATTTGTATCAATTACCTATTAAAAACATTATTATTCGTGGTACTAATTATTTGTCTGATCAAGAAATTATAGAAGTTGCTGGAATACGTAATTATCCAAAAATATTTCAAACACGTACTAAAGATATGAAAAATAAGTTACTAGAAATTGCTTATATTAAAGATGTTCAAATTAAAAAAAATATATGGGGAAGAATTACTTTTATTATTCAGGAAGAAACACCAATTTTTTATAATAGAGGAAATGAAGAACTTGTTTTTTCAAGTGGCAAAGTAGTTTTATCACAGGAATTACATGGTGTTCCCATTTTGATTAATTATGTACCCGATGAGCTTTATCATCGTTTGATATTAGAAATGGAAGGTATGAATTTAGATGTACTTCGTTTGATTAGTGAAATTGAGTATCAACCATGGAAAAGTGAAGATATTATTGTAGATGATACTAGATTTTTCTTAAGAATGAATGATGGCAACGTAATTTATGTTAATTTAATTAATTGGGATAAGTTAGATAATTATATGACAATTTATTCTACACTTGGAGGATCAAAAGGGGTTTTGCAGCTTGATTCATCTTTAGGTAATGGTATTACATTTACACCTTTTTAAGGAGGAACTATGAAAGAAAATTATCATAAAAAAATGTTAGAGATATTGGAAAAATTAGAAGAACAAGAAAATGTTCCAACACTTTTACTGCATACTTGTTGCGCTCCATGTTCAACTACGGTTATTAAGCGTTTAAGTGAGTATTTTAAAATTACTGTTCTTTACTATAATCCTAATATAGAACCATATGAAGAATATTTAAAGCGAAAAAAAGAGCAAATAAGGTTTTTAAAAGAATATCATGCGAAATATTCAATTGATTTTTTAGAATGTGATTGGGAGAATGACGGTTTTCGTAATATGGCAGAAGGCTTGGAGACAATGAGTGAGGGTGGAGCACGTTGTCATAAATGTTATTATTTACGTCTTGAAAAGACTGCTTTAGAAGCTAAAAAAGGAAATTTTGATTATTTTACGACATCTTTGACTATTAGTCCTTATAAAAATAGTCAAGTGATGAATCAAATTGGTAGAGTTTTAGAAGAAAAATATGGAGTAAAGTATTTGTATTCTGATTTTAAAAAAGAAAATGGTTATTTAGAGAGTATTCAAAATAGTAAAGAGTATCATTTGTACCGTCAAGATTATTGCGGATGTTTATTTTCTAAAACTAATTAATTGCTTTTTTATGTAGTTTTCTTTATATTATTTTTAAGTTTTTTAAAGGAGAAATTTATATGAGATTTAAAATATTTGGAATTCGTAAACCTAAACAAAGTAAATCGATGGTAGAATCCCCAAAAGTTCAATTGAATTTACCAACATTTACAAGGAATAGTAGGATTGTTCTTCTTAGAGAAGATTTTTTTGATTATTGTGCAACTTTGTTTCAAGATCAACAGGATTATGCTCAAGCTAGTGGAGTTGAAAAAGAAGAAATTCGAAAAAAAAGTTTTCGGGATACTAGGGAATTCGCTGAATATATCAATTTTTGTTGTCAAGATGAGTGTCGTCATGATTTATTCACAGAGAGTGAGATAGAAGAGGTAAAAGAAGGAATAAGTCATGAAATAAGATTTGCTTGTTATGATTTTACGCCTTTTGCAATTGATTTGCAATTTGAACAATTATTTGTTCAATATTTAACAAAGTTTGAGGAATTGGTGAAGGCAGATAAAGCTCAGCACCCAAGGATTCAAGAAGAAATAGCATTTCTTGGTTTTGCTATGGTTAATTATATAGGAAAAAGTTATTATGATGTGACGCAAAAAAATTTTTTAACTTCTGCCAATTTGAAATTATCAAACAAAAGTAAACTTGTTCTTCTTGATGAAAGATTTTTTGAAAATTGTACATATTTGATACAAGATCAACAGGATTATGCTCAAGCTACTGGAGTTGAAAAAGAAAGAATTCGAAAAAGAAGTTTTCAGGATGCTAGGTATTTAGCTTATTATATCAATTCTTGTTTTCAAAAGTATCATTATCGTAATTTGTTCACAGAGAGTGAGATAGAAGAGGTAAAAGAAGGAGTAAGTCATGGAATAAGTTTTATTTGTGAAGATTTTACGCTTTTTGCAACTGATTTGCAATTTGAACAATTATTTGTTCAATATTTAACAAAGTTTGAGGAATTG
>CAJUNF010000050.1 GCA_910587775.1 uncultured Bacilli bacterium
TTATGTAATGGGAGTAATGCTTGATAAAAATGGTAAACCTATGAGTGGAAGAAATAGTTTATATAATAGTGGATTTAATGGAACTTTTGGTTGTCCTACTTGTGATAATGATACATCTGGATTAACAAGTCTTACCACAGGAATTCCATTTCCAAGTGATACAAGATATTATGATACTTACGAGTATGCAGAAGTTCTTAGTAGATATGATAGAAGAATTTTAGGAGATGCAACAGGAGAGATGGGCCCTTTTGCTTTAGCTACTTATGTATCACAACCAAGACTAATTGGATCATGGTATGCCGATGAAGCTTTCTTTGTTAATTCTGAGTATCCTTGGTTTGCACGTGGTTACACTTACAATTTAGGTAGTGGTGCTGGAGTGTTTACATTTGTCTATGTTGGTGGTCCTACACATGGTTTTGATAGTTTTCGTATTGTGTTAAGTTTATAGTTTTGAAGTAAAGTAATATTTATTTTCCAAAAATTACCGAAGTAAAAAGAAACATTTGTGCCATATTACTTATTAGGTGGTTGTATGCGTAAATTGGAACATATTTTATTATTTGGATTATTTTTCTTTTGTATTATGAATCCTCACTTAGTTCAGAGTGAATCAAGCACTGATGGAACAATTATAGTGTCTCAAAATATTAAAAGTGTGGGAGAGTTTTTAAAAAATCAAGATTATTTTGAAAATATTTCAAAACTTTGTCATGAAGATTCTTGTTTTTCAATTGATATTCATGATTTAAAAAGATCTATTGAAGTAATGGAAGAAAAGGTTTTAAAAGAAATACGTTTAGAATTTGGAGAAGAAAAAGAATTGGAAGCCAAATTAAAAGGATTTTCTATTACAAAAATCCTAACTCGTTAGTTTTCCTTGATAAGAATGTCTTAAAAGAAATTCTTTATCAATATCGTTTAAAACTGTGAATTTTTTTAGTACCCAATTAGGTGCAATTAAATCTTCTTTTTTTGGATCACCAGTAAGACGGTGAATAATAATATTTTTATCTAGTCTTTCAAGTTGATCACACACAATGTCTATAAACTCTTCTTTTGTAAGCAAAGGGAAAGGGTTTTTTTGATAGTATTTTTCCAATGGAGTTCCTTTTAAAATTTGGAGCATATGAATTTTAATTCCGTTAATTTTTAATTCGTTTAAATAAGAAATGGTTTCTAACATCATTTCTTTTGTTTCATTTGGAAGTCCATTTATGATGTGAGCTACTACATGAATATTTCTTTTTTGTAATTCTTTTACTGCATTTTCAAAATTTTCAAGACTGTGACCACGATTAATAAAAGAAAGTGTTTTAGCATGAATACTTTGTAATCCTAATTCAATCGTAAGAAACGTTTTTTGATTTAACTTTTCTAAATAATCTAAAATTTCTTTGTTTAAACAGTCACTTCTTGTAGCAATAGAAATTCCTACAACACCAGGTAAATTTATAACAGATTCATATTTTTCTTTTAAAGTAGCGACATCAGAATATGTGTTGGAAGCAACTTGGAAATAAGCTATATATTGTCCATTAGAACATTTCTTTTCAATTTTTTCTTTTCCTTCATTAAATTGTGTTACAAGATCTTTTTCTTTGTCTCCAGCAAAGTCACCACTTTGATTACTACAGAAAATACAACCATGGCCATTTTGAATATTCGGGCAAGTAAATCCAGCATTTAAACTGACTTTGTAAACTTTAGTTCCAAATTTCTTTTGATAAAATTCATCTAATGAAAAATAATGTTTGATAAATTTCTGATCTGTCTTTTTTACATGATAAATTTTACAACAAAAGTCATAAACCCCATAAAATATTTTTTTCATTTCTTGCTTATGTTCTAAATAATAGGCAACTTCTTTTAGAAAATTATCATAATCTTCACTTGGCATATGAATTTTACTATATCCATTTGGGCCATATTTCTTTTTTATATATTCATAACTTCTTTCAAACATATTATCTACAGTTAGTTCAGGATAAAATTCTAAGGAATATAAAAGTGTACTTCTTAAAATTCCTTTTAGTGTAGTAAAACGATCAGCGGTAGAGATAATGCGTCCATATATAGAACGAGGAGGGTATTCTAATGAAGCTCTATGATCTATAATAGCTGTCGCCATAGTTTCAATTTCAGAATCTGTAAACCATTTTTTTAAATTTGGATCATTTTTTAGAAAAATACTAGAATTAACTTCATGATTTTCACGTCCTTTATGACAAGCAATATCATGAAAAATTGCTATTGTATAGACCATATTTAAATTAACATTTTGATCTTTTGCTAATTTTAAACTTCTTTCAATTACTTCATAAATATGCCATGTTTGATGTGCCCAATCATTTTTTTCATAAATGGGTAAAATTTCTTCTTTTAAATATTGTTTTAATTCTTTTTGTATCATAAAAACCTCCAAAATTTCTATTATTGTATAACAAATATTTTGGTAAGTCCATTGTGTGTATTTTAAATTTATGTTAAACTTGTACTTAGAATAAGAGGGTGAAATTGTGGCAGAAACTATGGATCACATGCGAGTAGATTATTCTAATAATCGTAGTAAGCCTGAAGCAATTTTTCAAGGTCAAACTTATCGAATAACAATTTTAAGTGAACGTTTAATTCGTTTTGAATATAATCAAGATGGTATTTTCTTTGACGATTTAACTGAGCAAGTAATAAATCGTAATTTTAATGTGCCAGAATTTCATGTAAAACAAGACGAAAAATTTTTAGAAATTAAAACAAAATATTTTCATTTGCAATATTTAAAAGAGAAACCATTTTATGGTCCTAAATTTGCTCCTGATGCTAATTTAAAGGTAACTCTTATGAATACAGATCGTGTTTGGTATTTTGGCCATCCAGAAGCAAGAAATTTTGGAACAACACCTATGAGTTTAGATGAAAATAGTGAGAAAGTAATTCTTGCTAAAGGGCTTTATAGTGTTGATGGTTTTGTATCTTTAGATGATTCTAATTCTCTTATTTTAATGCCAGATGGATATTTAATGCCAAGTCCACAAAAACGAATTGATACTTATTTGTTTGTATATCGAAGAGATTTTGGACTTTGTTTAAAAGATTATTTTACATTAACTGGATTTCCTGCTTTGATTCCTCGTTTTGCTTTAGGAATTTGGTGGAACCGAAATGAAATATATAATTTTCAAGATACTAAAGAATTGCTTATTAATTTTAATCGTAATAAAATTCCTTTCTCTATTTTATTACTTGGAGAATTTTGGCATTTAAAAGATAAAAATAATTTGTCACTTTATAAAACAGGATTTACTTTTAATCGTAATTTATTTCCTGATCCTAATTATTTTATTAATTATATGCATGAAAGAGGTATTCATGTAGGTGTAAACATTGATCCGAAGGAAGGCATTATGCCTCATGAAGATGCTTATGATATTATTGCTCGTAATTTAGGGCTTAGTGATCGTCATACGATTCCTTTTAATGTTTTTGATAAATTTGTTATATCAAATTATTTTCAGCAATTAATTACTCCTTTAACTATGAAAGGGATTGATTTCTTCTGGCTTGATTATTATAATTTGAAAGATCCTATTACACTTCGTGCTTTAAGTTATTATCATTATAATGATTATAAACAATATAAAGATCGTAGAGGACTTATTATGATTAGAAATGGTGGAGTTGCTGCTCATAGATATCCAATTTTATTTTCAGGAGAGACTACAGTTAGTTGGAATACTTTAAAAGTACTTCCTTATTATAATACTTTAGCTAGTAATAAAGGAATTAGCTGGTGGAGTCATGATATTGGAGGATATAAAGATGGAATTGAAGATGCAGAACTTTATGTAAGATATGCACAGCTTGCATGTTTTAGTCCGATTTTCCGTTTTGCTTCTAAGGGTGGTCATTATTATAAAAGAGAACCTTGGAAGTGGGATGTAAAAACACTTAATATTGTTAGAGATTATGCTGTGTTACGTCATCGTTTTATTCCGTATCTTTATGCAGAAGCATTTAAGTATCATAAGACAGGATTACCAATTATACAGCCGCTTTATTATTTGGAACCTGCTATTTATGATGAAGTGTTATATCGTAATGAATATTATTTTGGTACTGAACTTTTTGTAGCACCAATAACGGTAAAAAAAGATTTAGTAATGAACCGAGCTATTTCTAGAGTTTATTTACCAGAGGGAACTTGGTATGATTTTAAAACTGGTAAAAAGTTTCCTGGAAATAAACGTTATGTTGTTTTTTATAAAGATGAAGATTATCCAGTTTTTGCTCATAAGGGAAGTATTATACCTCTTGCTGATTTACCAGAGAATATTAATGTAACAAATCCTCCTAAATCTATGGAGATACATGTTTTTCCTGGAAAAAGTAATACATATTATTTATATGAAGATGATGGAATTAGTTCTTTACATGAAGATGGATATTACATTATGACAACGATTGATTACAATTATTTACAAAATAACTATACTCTTATTATTCGTCCAGTTGAAGGTAAGAGTGGTATTATTCCAAATACTAGAGACTATCGTATTAGATTTCGAAATACCAGAGAAGCTGATGATGTAAAAGTTTATATGGATAAGGATTTAATTACGTCAGAATCTTATGTGGAAGATGAAGATTTTGTTGTAGTTGTTAAAGATGTGAAGACAACTGGACAATTAACGATTAATTGTAAGGGAAAAGATATTGAAATTGATGCAGTTCGTATTTTAAATGAAGATATTGATTCTATTATTAGTGATTTACAAATTGAAACGAGATTAAAAGAAGAAATTGCTAAAGTAATGTATAGTGATTTAGATATTAAGAAAAAACGTATTCAAATTAAAAAGTTGAAGTCTAAAGGCTTAGAACCTATTTTTATTCGTATGTTTATGAAATTGCTTGAGTATGTTTCAGAATTATGAGAGATTTAGAAATCTCTTTTTTTGTTTGTGATAGTTATTATTACTTAGAAATAGCTAGTAAAAAGTATGAAAAAGTGATAAACTTAGTGTTATAAACTAGAGAGTAAAT
>CAJUNF010000051.1 GCA_910587775.1 uncultured Bacilli bacterium
GCCGCCTAAAATTTTTATCTATTTGATCTGTATACTTGACGGGACATAGTGCCGAAAAAGTTCGGGTGGTTTTCTTGTAAACAGAGACTCATGTCCCAGCCTCATCTTAACTATTTGTTTTAATAAATTTTTGTAAAGAGAATCCCAAAGCAGCTAAGATTCCCAATCCAAGTGCTACCATTGTTCCGATGGAAATAGGACCTGGCACAAAAAGCATCTTTAACACAATTATCGCAAATAATAATGCGACAACAAGCTTTCCTAAAGTATTTTTTTTCATTTTTCCACCTCTTAGCTATTAGAAGAGGGCTGCAATACCTACTACTGTAGCGCCGACAATAACGGCTTTGCCTGTATAGTGTCCAATTTGACCAGCTAAACGGTTATAGCCACCATTAATTTCTGTTAATTCCTCTTCAGTCATAACGTCAAACATTTGTAAATTTTCCATTTCGTTACTCTCCTTTTTGTATCACTGATAATCTTAAAAAGCGTCCAAAAAACCTTTCCCAAAACTAACAACTGCGTCAACAATATGATAGCCTAAACCTCGTTTCCCACCAACGATATTTTGCAAATCACTAGTTGATAATTCTTCAAACAAATTTAATTCAGCATTATTCATAATAATTGCTTCCCTCCAAATTAAATTGATATCTCTTAACAATTAGAAGTATACAGTTATTTAAGAATAGTAGTTAAAAAAAGAATTATCGGGCAATTTATTGTATTTAGTGTATAATTCTAGACAGATATTGACACTAAATACAATAAATCAGGCATTTAATATTGCTCTTTGAATTAGGTCTGTCCTAAAATTTTTATGGTGTTTTTAAATCTTCTTGTACTTATCGGATATATTTGCCCATTTGATAGAGTTAACGACTTGTTTTTTTTGTCTATTCTGATAATATTTGTAATATTAACTAGGGTAGTTCTGTTACATCTAAGTAAGTAATCATATTGCTCTTCAAAATGCTTTAAACTCCCTAATATATCTTCTTTAAGATTCCTATAATTTAAGCGCACTTGTTTGTTATTGCCTATTATAGACTCAATACTATATACCTGATCAAACGGTATTCGTTCTACAAGTCCATGAGTCATTTCATACGAAAAAAAATTAGCTAAATTAGCTAAGACATTTTTCTTATATCTAGCAAATGCGATATCGATATTTTCACGCACTCTTTGTATAGTAAAATCATCTGCTAAATTTTTGCACAGTATATCCAATGGTTCAGCTCTAGCAGCTATAATTTTCTGGATAGAGTTATAAGAATCTGATAAATATATTATCTCAGCAAATACAACGTTATCTTTAATTTGTTTCCAAATGTTTAAATCATGTGACACTGTATCTATATCCACAAAAATCAAGAAAGATTTATCCTTATGTGCTGCTATATGATTAAGAATATCCGATAAATTGTCAGTAGAAATGGCAATTTCCATGTCATATTCATCCAGAGTATCATTTACCCGTATCCTATTTTGAATAATATTTTGCAATTTATGCCTGTACATTGAATTGCCTTCAAGAATTAACGCAGTAAGCATCTAAAATCATTCCTTTGAGATTTAATATATGTTTTTATTCAAAAGTTTATTTTTGTAATAATCAAAAAATGACATATTGCCTATACTTACAGTAGTATTTCCTTCCATGTCGTACTTAACTTTAGAAAGCATATTTGAAGGGACTTTTGCAGTAGCAGAAACTATGTAGAAAACCCTATTGTTAATTTTTGTTGATGTCATACTAATGCTAGTAATTTTTCCTTTCAATTTAAGAGGAGTGACATTGCTAGTGGAAAATTTAAGTTTGAGAAACTGTCCTTTTCTTATAGAAGTAATATCTCTCTCAGATATATATGCTACCAATTTAACTTTTTTTTCTTTTTGTAAATCAGGATATATTTCAGCTAAAGGAGTACCTACGTTAACCTTACGCATACCGTCATATTCCTGATTAACATGTAGTATTCCAGAAGTAGGAGCGGTGATTTTAGTATTATTACTATAGTCTTTTAAGTTAACTTCCAATTCACTGAGCGATTGTCGTAACTTTTTTTCTTCCTTACAAATATCAGATATTTTTTCAGATTGTAGAATAAATAGTTTATCATCATTGGTAGCAGTAGTATAACCTGCAATTTTATTTTTTTCTGAATCTGAATTTTGAATTTTTAAGATATTGTTTTCATTACTATAAATATCTCGTTGTTTAAGGTATGCATTTAATTCTTCGTGATATCCGAATTCGTCGTTGAAATTAAAGGTATCTATGTTATTTTTTACACCTAATTTCAAAGTAGCTAAGGAAGATAATTGTTGTTTAACTGCATCTATTTGCTGAACAAAATAATTTTCCCTATCTTGATTTTTATTTCTATAGATTAATAGTGTATCTCCTTTTTTTACTTTTTTCCCTTCTTGTAAATTATTTTTCGAGATGGGAAAATCAAGCTGAGATTGAATAACCGCTATTTTTGATATGGGTTGAATATTACCAGATCCCTGTATGACAATTTCTTTTTTACAAAAAATAGAAATTACTATACAGAAGCAAACTACTAAAAATATTGGTATTACCAATAATGTAGAAAAATTTTTATAGCGTTTTGAGTAAAATGCACTACTTTCAAAAAAGTCTTGTTTCATATGAATTTCTCCATTAATTATTTACCAATTTATAGTAAAACCCTTTTTTAGATAATAATTCCTGGTGGGTTCCTTGTTCAACTATAGTTCCGTTATTCAATACAAAAATAGTATCCGTTTTTTCTGCTACAGCTAATCTATGGGCGATGAAAATAATTGTTTTATCTGACATTCCAATTAGGTTTTCGATAAGCTTCTTTTCTGTTAGAGTATCCAAACCACTAGTTGATTCATCTAGGATTAAAACTTTTGCAGGTGATAGTAATGCTCTAGCAATCGTCAAACGTTGTTTTTGTCCACCAGATAATGTATGTCCTTCCTCATCTAGAATCGTGTCATACTGCAAAGGCATTTTTTCAATATCATCTTTGATCATTGCTATTTCACAAGCCTTAAAGATGTCATTCACAGAAATATTACGTCTATTTCCAAGCTTTAAATTTTCCAAAATTGTTCCTGAAAAAACATATGGGTTTTGGGGAACATAGGTAATAAAACTACGTAGTTCCTTTTTAGAAAATTGCTGTACATCTTGATTGTCGATTGTGATATTTCCCGAAGTGGGTTCAAAAAAATTAACTAGTAGTTTAACCAAAGTTGATTTTCCGGAACCACTTTCACCGACAAAGGTGACTTTTTTGTTTGAATTAATTGTTAGATTTATATCGTTTAACACGTTTTTTCCAAATCCATATCTATATGAGACATCATTAAATTGAATGTTTCCACTAGAATTATGGAGACTTTTTGTACTTGAATGTTTATCATCATGTTCACCTTTAACAAGATATATCTCATTTAGTCTATTATTAGCAACTTTTGCAG
Source organism: uncultured Bacilli bacterium (assembly GCA_910587775.1). Lineage (GTDB taxonomy): Bacteria > Bacillota_I > Bacilli_A > RF39 > UBA660 > MGBC162267. The sequence goes on from CAJUNF010000051.1 coordinate 3,490, forward strand.
CCTGTAATTTGGGTTGGAGATTTATAATATTTTGTAGGGGTGTTGTAAAATAAACTAGTAATGCATTATATGTCATCAATTGTCCTAACGACATTTTATTGTAAATGACTAAGTTTGATCCAATCCAAAGTACGATTAGACTTAAGCTTAGTTGAATAAAAGATTTAATTGCTTGTTGCAGTATATCTTTTTTGGAATATTCCATACTCTTTTTTAAAAAGTCTACAAATTCTATATCTATGTGTTGATATCTTTGCTGTTCACTATTCAAAGATTTGATTGTTTCAATGCCTCTAACATCTTCTATAATTGAAGAACTAACAGTAGCATTACTTTCCATTCGTTGTGAATTTAGTTTTTCAAAATAGTTAGCAAATATCAATATCACTAAAATGTATACCGGAAGTACGGATAAGGTCACTAAAAATAACTTTAAGCTTTGGAAAGCTAAAACTATTCCTATAATAAAAACAGTGCCTACGTCTAAAAACATAGATAAAACAGCACTCGCTAATGCGTCAATAATTTTACTTGCGTCATTAAATCTGGATATTATTTCACCAGTTTTTCTAGTGGCAAAAAATTCCATCGGAAGGTTAAAAACGTGCCTAATATATCCCAAAATAATATCTATTGATAACCGTTGTCCTAATATTATGAGTAAAAATTCTTTAGAGTACATGAAAATAGAATTGAACATATAGAACACCAGAAGACCCACAGCGACTATGCCTAGTGTGGTACTTAATTCATTAGGTATGTATGTATCAATTATGCCTTGGATAAAATAGGATCCCAAGATACTAATGATAGTCATCAAAGTAGCAGATAGCACTATATTTGTTAATAGCGCTTTGTTTTTAAAAACATTGTTGAATAGTGAAAATAACCCTTTTTTTCTTTCCTTGATAGGTATATATTCGATTGAAGGTGTTACGAATATAGCTACTCCACTCCACTCTGAAGCAAACTTTTTCTTGGAAATTTTTTTTACCTTTACTGATGGATCAGGGTCAGCAATAGTTACATATTTTTTATTTGATGATATTACAACATAGTAATGCAAAAGCTGATTGTCTTTTATAACATGTGCAATAAAAGGATAGTGAAGATCAGCAATATCAAATAATCGCATATCTGCTTTTATAGCTTTAGTTTCGAAGTTTAATTGCTGAGCAGTTTTGACGATTCCTAATGCTGTTGTGCCATCCTTATCGGTTTTAGCTATGTTTCTCAAATAAGATAATGAAACATCTGAGCCGTAATATTTTAAAAGCATCGCCAAACTAGCAACACCACAATCACTCTCATCGATTTGTGATATATAGTAGTTATGAAAATTAAACATAAATAAATCTCTTTCAATATAAAATTAATTTAGAACAATATATCATATTTTCCAAGTCAAGTCCATAATCCTGTGTAAAATACTATACAATGTTTTACCGGTCTCTCA
>CAJUNF010000052.1 GCA_910587775.1 uncultured Bacilli bacterium
CAAGAAACTGCTGGAACATTGCGTTCTGCAACATTCATATTTTTAACTTTTTGAGAACATAATAGTATAGCATGTATTATAGATGTTTTTCCACTAGCATTCTCGCCACATAAAATGTTTAATTTTTTTAAATCAATACTAAGTTTCTCAATAGATTTAAAATTTTTTATTTTCAGTTCATTAATCATTTTATTTCCTCAATAATTTTTCTATATAAAGCAATCTTGCTTGTATATTTTCTTTTGAATCTCTATGGTATTTAATATTTTTTTCAAAAGATGTCTCTCTATCTGTATTGGTTTCTTCATTCCAATTTATATATTCATTAAATGTATTTACAATTTCTATATCTGATTTGAATCTCGATTCGTTAACAATAATCAATGTTATTTCAAACAAAATCATATTTATAGGTAGTTTTTCATCTAATCTAAAAGCACATTCTTTAAAAATTCTCTTAGCTCTATCATATATTTCTATAAAATTTTTTTTGATATTTTCTATATCGTTATCATTTAAAGAATTCAGTCTGATCATAGTTTTTGATAGATAATCTGAAATTGATTTAAACTCAATTGTTTTATTCTCTTTCAAACAATTATAGTAATGTTGCATTGCAAAATATCTAAGGACGATATATTTATCTTTCATTCTTTTTTTATCGAGTATTTTGTTGGTTCCACAATAATAATCTGAAATATCATTAAGCAAATCAGTTGATTTACCATGGTGAATAGCATTCCTTATTTCTTGAGCATTTAATTTGGCACCTTTAGTGTTAACTCTTTCAAATGTTTCAATTATAAAAGTATCATCCGTACCATAACGAAGTTTAGCAATATGCAAGCTTCTATCTTCTATTTTAGACTTGTATTTTTCTTTGTCTCCTGTTAATTTAGAAAACTTACACCCATTTAATTCTTTTAAAATTGACAGTCCTTGCAACTTAAATCCTTTTTTTTCATCCATATATTCAAATAATGTTGACAATCTTTGCCTACCATCGATAACAATTAAATTTCCTTTGCTATCTTCTGACAAATAGATACTAGGAATTGGTATGTTCAATATTATGCTTTCTATAAATAAACTTTTATCTTTTGTACTCCATATACCATCATATCTTTGATAGTATGGACTAAGAATAAGTGCATTTTCTAAATTCCCATTTTGGGATCTATCATATTTTCTTTTCAAATCCGATACTGATAAATAAATATTATCTGGCTCAGATATTTTAAAGTTAACTTCGCAATCAGAATTTTCCTCTCTAAAGTCGTCATTTCCTTCAATGATAGCTGAATATTCATCTATTTTATTATTAGTTTCGTCCGATAAATATCTTAAACCATTGTCATTAATAACCATTTTTCCATCTACATTATCCACAAATTTTTCAATGCTTTTATGCGATATTAAATTTCTAACTTTTTGAGAAAAAACATCATCATTTCTCCCATTAAGTATTTCAGCATCTCTACCAACAGGATTAATTTCTTGTCTTAATAAATTTATCAATTCAGTAGTTGATAATCCCTTAGTTTGTTCAGCTATTAATTTTAATGCAGGTACAATCAGTTCCTTTTCAGTAATCGGCATATTTATTATCCTCCTAATAATTCATAATGATTAGATGTTTTACATCTTTTTTATTTCGATTTTTAAAACTAACAAAATATGTTTTATCTTGTTCCAAAATAGTTAAGCCATGATTTTTATATAAACTTTCTATAAAATCTGTTTTTTTAATAACCAACATAAATTGACAAGGACACTCATTTATTAAATAATCTGCTAACCTTGTTTGGTCTTCTGCATTAAAAGAATTTTGATCATACTCACTAAATGTTGTATCGTATGGTGGATCAAGAAACATAAAATCATCTCTAACGATTGCTATTCTATTTAAAAAATCATAAAAATCTTCTGAAAACAATTCTGAATTATTTAACAATTGTCTAACTTCTTTTGATTTATAATATGCTACTTTTGTCTGAAGAGTTTTTTTGTTATATGATACTCCGCCATAGGGAACATTAAATCCTCCATTTTTGTTAAATCTAAACATTGAGGAATAACAATATTCTCTTATGAATAAGTAAATGGCAACTTTTCTTGGTTTAGATAATTTATTATATTCATTTGGTTTGTTATAAACATCTCGTAAATATGTGTAATACGATGCTTTAATACCTGCCTCTAAATTCTCTATTAATTCTGTATCTTCTAATTGTTTTCCTTTCTTAATTTCATTCTTCTTAATTAATTTAAATTTTGAATATAGGCATTTAACCAAAAACTCTTCAAATTTTACACTTTTCCTTAATGTGAACATTGGGACTTTTTCAATTCCTACATTAATTATTTTACTTAATTCAGAAAGCATATTGATATTTTCATCATCTCTAAACTGGATAAATAAATTCAATATTCTATTATCACGGGATAAGTCTCTTAATTTATTCCAATTTGAAACTATGATATTAAGCTCATCATAAAATGTCTTATTATCTTTTTTTACATATTCGTATAAAAGCATTAATTCTTCAGACTTATCGTTTATAAAATTTTGTTTATTATTTAAATAAAAATACACTGCACCTCCGCCAACAAATGGTTCAATATAATTGTTTATATGTTGTGGTAAATTTTTTTCAATACTGTCTAATTCGGATGACTTTCCGCCAGGATATTTTAATAGCGGTTTTAAATATTTTTTCTTCATAAATTTCCCTTTATATAATTTTTTAAATAATTTATTCCATGTAACAATAGCAAAAATTTATATTTTTTACTATTAATTTTCCAAGCCAGCTTCTTTAAGTAAAATCTTATCAGATATTAAAGTTTCAGAAAATATATCAACAATAATTTTCGTTAACTTTGACTCTAATGAATTAGTAATCGTTTCATACATTGGTTGCAAAAATTTCAAGTCTTTTTTCACCAAAGTTTCAACAGCTCGTTTCAAATTAAATTACATTATTTTCTCCTTTATTATTTTATTGTTTCCTCAACAATTGCAATTTCCTCGTCGATTAAAATTAAATATTTAAATAAAATCGCATCAATCTCATTAACTCTATACTTTACATAGTTTGTGATTTGCAAAAATTTTAAATACTATATAAAATGGATAACCAACTTGTCATATATCCATTCCTAAGCATATTTTCAGCCACTTTTTTTTCATAAATACCTATATCAACAAAAAACAATATTCTAAATATTGTACGAATTGCAGGATTAAACTTATTCATTTCTTTTTCTGTCAAATATTCTTGAGTTTTATTCATTTTATAAAAATGTGAATACAAATTTCGTGTGTTTGCCATTTTTTTACAAATATTTTTATATTCATTAACTATCGTAACATTTAATATTGTTGAAACATATTCGACAGCATCAATTAATTTTGTTTCTAATTTCATAAAATTCCATATTTTACTATTATAATTTTTTATTATCAATATTATATCCTTGATTAGAAAGTTCTTTTACCAAGCTTACTGTAACATCATTAACCTTATTACTAAAAGGAATGTACACTAATCCTTGAATATCTGATGGCTTTTCAAAATCCTTATCTTCTTTTAATAATATCGCAACCTTATCTCTGCCCAATTTAGATAAAAACATGCCAAGTTCCAAAACCACATTTTGTCTTACTCTTTTTTTCACTATTGATTCAGATGTTGCTTTCCCTTCATCATCAGGAGTTGCTAAAACAATAGCATATTGTACTTCTTTTGAATATTCTTCTAATTTTTCAATAATTGTTTGTCCTGCAGAAATTTGTTGGTCAAGGATTATTGGTTCAAGGTCCCAACGTCGAAGCATTGCCTCTAATTGAGTTTTTGCTATGTCATCATGTCCATAAACAACGAAGATTTTCCGTTTTTCTTTAACTTGAGCTTTCATATCCAATAAATCTTTTACTTCTTGTGCATTTTTCCCCTGCACATTGTGATTGCCGTTATTGAAACAGTTAATAATTGCACCATTGTTCAGCTTTAGACATATTCCTGTTCCTTTAATATCTTCATACATAATTACATATTTATTGTCAATAATTTTTAAAATTTGGTCTTTGGTCATTGTAATTCTCCTTTTTTAATTTATCTAATGTTTATTCATCACTATTCTTTGATTTACAAATATTGTTTGTTGAACTTCAATACTACAATTGCTTTTATTACTTTATTTACAAATCTTCATTCCTTACATTGTTTTTAACTATGCATAATTCTATTATCTATATTATTTCAATATCAACTATTATAGAAAAAGATTCAAATTAACCTTAAATATTGTATTTCGTTTTGTATTTTATTTTTTAATTCAAACATATATTGGGACATATAACTATAATTTGGTCTTCCAAATTCATCAACGGGCAATTTTACTTTTTCTTCTCTTAACAAATCAGGAAATAATCCAAAATTATAAGAGTATTTAGTTGCTATTGGTTGTAAACAAGCTGTAATAAATAAACAAGTGTTTTCATCTAAATCTCTCGTATCAATATAATACATATCACGCCCTGATATCCATTCTTCTTTCTGATAGAAGAAAGTCGCGTTTTCAGCTCCAAAGGATATCACATTCGCAGGATTTATTTCGTTATTCGGACGTATAACTTTATATTTTATACCATTGTTGTATTTACTCCGCACTACATATGGAATTCCATCATCACTTCGACAAACCTCACGTGTATGATATACTTGTGGTTTCATTATTTTAGGGAATATATCACCAATTACAAATTCTTTCCAAGTAATATTAGAAATTTTTGTAGAATTAGCTAATCGCATTGTCTCCTTTAA
>CAJUNF010000053.1 GCA_910587775.1 uncultured Bacilli bacterium
AAGTTCAAAAGTTGGAAGAAAATATGGAATCTTATTTAGCAGTAACAATAGATGGGAATTATACTACAAGTATTCCAACAAAGGAAAGTGGAAAAGCAGTAATAAATATAATAGTGGATTTAATGGAACATTTGGATGTCCTACCTGTGATGGAGATACATCTGGATTAATGTCTTTGACAACTGGGAAACCTTTTCCAAAGAGATGGGCCCTTTTGCAACTGTTATTTATGGATCACAGAATAGAAAAACTGGATCATGGTTTTTGTATAACAATCATCCTTGGTTTCATCGTGGTGGTGGAATTAATGGTTTTGGAAATGCTCATGGCTATATTTATGATTCACTTAGTTTTCGTGTAGTACTTGGTTTTTAAAATAACTTTAGATAAATCAAAAAAATATAAGCTTTTTTTGTAAGCTTATATTTTTTTGATAATATTTTTCTTTTTAAAGCAAAGGAAAGCTAATAAAGATAATCCAATTAATGAAATGATAGACTTAAATGAAAGATTAATACCTGTTTGAGGATTTTCAATTTCATTATCATCTTTAATAATTGGTTTTTGATCATCTTTGTTTTCTGTATTGTTTTGATTTTTCTTTATACTAAAGTTGAATCGATAGGTATCCTTTATTTGATTATTTAAAGAAGTAATGATTAAATCATAATATTTTTTATTTTCTTCTATGTTAATTATTAATTCTTTTTCTTCATTATTTGCATTTAAAGTATATTTTAAAATAATGCTTTTTGTATTTTCATTTATTTCGATTGTGTATTCTTTTTTTAATGGATCAAATTTCTCAATCAAAGTTCCATTTTCTACGGTAAGATTTTTTATAGTTGTGTCATTATTTTCGTCTTCTGTTTTCTTTTCTCTGGTTACAAATAAATAATAAGTTTTCTTTGATTTATTTTCTGCTTCTACAATAATTTCACAAGTATTTTCACCAACCGTTAAATTACATGAATTTGTTAATACTTTTGCTTTTGGATGATTTGGTATAGCATCCCAAGTGATTACATTAATTTCATTTTTTACATTTGTTGTATAACTAAAAATGTTTGAATCAAAATTTGGTATAAGAATACCATTACTTATAGCTAAACTTTTTAATGTTGCATCATCTGAGTAATTAGGATTTTCTTGTAGTTCTTTTCTTGTAACTTCTACTGTATATGTATTTCTAATTCCATTTTCTGCTTCTATAATAATTTCACAGGTATTTTTCCCAACTTTTAAATTACATGTATTATTAGATATTATTTTCGCTTTTTGATTGTTTAATATAGGATTAAAAATCATTTTATCAGTATCATAATTTACAGTTGCAGAATAGTTGTTGATATTACTTTGAAATTTTGGAGAAAGAGTTCCTTCACTAATTATAAGATTTTTAAGAGTTGCATCATTATTTAAACAAGCATTTTTATATTCTGTTTCTGTTGTTAAATTCCCATTTGGATTAAAGAAATTTAAGTAAGCATCTTTTGTACATGTATATATATCCATTTTAAGATTATTGATTTTTGTTGTACCATCTTTGGTTAATTCAATCTTTATGGTAGCAATTTGATAGTTACCTTTTTTAATTCCATCATGATAATAATAAAAGGTATTATTGTTATTAGTGGCATTAATCCAGCCATCTGTTGTTTTGATTTCTAAAATACGACCGTTTTCTATTTCCCATGTACCACTTATGTAGTTTATTTCTAAATCAGTTGCTTCTAAGTAAAACTCGAAAGTATTTGGTGATAATTTTTTGAAATTCTTCCAAGAAAGAGTTCCTGCATTTACTTCTGTTAAAATAAAAAAACTACACATCATGGTAAAAATCATTAAAAATTTTTTCATTTGAATTCCCCCTTAATGAAAACGGATTTATTCTATCAAAAAAAATTTTTAATGGCAATAGATTATTTAAATGGGCTTTTTTCCTAGACGAAAAATTATTTTGAACATAATTTATAGAGAAAGGAGAATTGCTATGGTTAATTATCCAGGAAACGTATCAAATAATCCTGTATTCTTAAATAATTCTAATGGGGATCGTCAATTTTTATTTCCATTTTTAGGTGGTGCATTAATAGGTGGAGCAGCTGTAGGCCTTACTAGACCAAGACCTATTTATAATGTAGCTCCACAACCAATGCCTTATCCATACCCGCCAGCACCAATGTATCCACCATACGGTCCATATCCTAGACCTTATACCAATATGTCATATAGTTATAATTCATTTCAATAAGAAGAGTCACTCTTCTTTTTTCTTTTTAAAATGATTGATAAAAATAAAAAATAAACTATAGTTGTGGATCCTCCATAACTTAAAAGAGGTAAGGGAATTCCCATAATAGGTAAAAGGCCTATATTCATTAAAATATTATAAAAAAGGTTAGTGAGAAACATTAGGATAAATCCAGAAAGAAAATATTTCATCTTACCTTTTTTTTGATTTTTCCAAATCTTTAAGAGGAAACAACTTATTGAAAAATAGCAAATAAGCAAAATGATGTTTCCTAATATTCCAAATACATTAGATGTAAGAGCGAAAGCAAAATCAGTAGGTGCTTCTGGAATATAGATACCTGTATTTTGTAAATTTATTTGAAATAGAGGTGCGGATCCTATAGCAATTAAGGCATTTTCAATTTGAAGTCCTTTTTGAAAGTCAAAGATTCTTTCCATTCGGTAAAATAAAGAAGTACCAAGCATTTTAATGAGTAATTCTTGGTGGTAGAAATAACTATAAAAAAGAAGAGTAAGTAAAATGAGTATTAATATTGTAAAAAAGAAAAACCATTTTTTTGAAAGTTTAGAATTTAGGGCAATGGCGATAGATATAATTATGTAAAAGAAAATAGCACCTGTATCTGGTTCTAGAAAAACTAAAATGGATGGAATTATAATAATTAGAGATACTTTTAGGATGTATTTTATTTCATCTTTTATTGAGTGAAAGGAGTGTTTATCTGTCATTTTAGATAGATACAAACAAAGAAAAAGTTTCATTAGTTCACTTGGTTGTACATTAAAAAAACCTAATTTAAACCATGCTCTTGCACCATTTGTTGTATCACCTATAAATAAAACTAATAAAAGAAGAAAACAATTAAATAAGTAAAAGTAGAAACTATAATCAAATAGCCAGTTGATTTTTATTTTATCTTTTAAACAAATTAGAGTAATACCAATTAGGAAAAATATACTTTGTTTTACTGCATTATTTTTAAATAAAGGAGATATTAATCGGGCATGATACATGATAAAAAGACTCATTATCATAATAATAAGCATAGGTAGATAGAATAATATTTTTTCTTTTTCTTTCTGTTTCATATTTTTAGTATGTCTCAAATTTAAAAATTAATCATAAAATGTAGTGAGGTGTTAACGTGAAAAATAAGAAATTACCAAATATTTATGCTAATCCTATTTCTAAAAAATTATCGAATGTACAGGAAATGTATTACGGTAGAGGAAGTGAAAGAGAAATTAATACAAAACAGGATGTTTTAAAGGAGATTGATGCAATTTTTTCTTCACGTAATTTTGTTTATAAAAGTAAGGTAGAAATTGTTACAGTAGATGGAACTAAATTAGTTACTGTAGTTGGAAAAACTACAAATTCTTTGTTGACAATGGAAGGGGAATCAATTCCTATTTCATCAATTTTAAATATTGAAAAAAAATAGAAGGTTTATTCCTTCTATAAAATTTCATCAATATATTTTTTTAGTTGTCTTGCATCTTTTCCAAAGATAATTTTTAGTTGATTATCTATTTCGACAATGCCTTTGGCACCTAGTTTTTCTATTGCGTCTTTGTCAACAATAGAGGTATCTTTTAAAATTACTTTAAATCGAGACATATTGCATTCTGCATTGATAATATTGTCTTTTCCACCTAAGTAACCGATTAGTTTGTTTGCTTCAATGTTAAAATCTTTTCGCATTAATTTTGTAATTACTAGTGCGATTAAGATTAAACCTAGAATAATCAGTGTATATTGTAACCATGTATTCATACTATCACCTAAAATCATTATACAATAAGAAAGAAAAAAATAAAACTATAATCTAGGAAGCACGATTTTCTAAATATATCATAAATTATTAATGAGAATACATGAAAGGGTGAATAATATGTGTAATAATGACAATCATGGATCAAATTGTATTGCTGAAATTTTAAATGTAATTTTAGTACTACAACAAAATGCATGTCCAGAAAATTGTTTAGATTCTTGCGATAGACCAGTTCTTGGAGGAGGACCTAACTGTTTAATTTGTAATACTAGACCAATAATGCTTTATACTTGTGGTTGTTGTGGTACTCCTTGGAGAATGCCTGTTAGCAAAGATTCTAATGCTAATTGTGATGAAACTACTCCAGCTGGAACTTGTTCAAGTGTTTTCCGTGTAGAGAAAGTAGATGGAAATTGTTGTACTTGTAGAGTACTGCAAGATAATCCAGATACAACAAGTTTAAATCCTTATGTTGCTACTAATTCTTTCTTTACAATGGATTTATCTTGTGTTTGCAGCATTAGATGTTTATCTGATACATACGTAGAGTGTGTTTAAAAAAATAAAAGATGCCAGTAATGGCATTTTTTTATTAACCTTTAAGGATGTTATCTGCGGTAGCAGATAATCAAAAAACCAC
>CAJUNF010000054.1 GCA_910587775.1 uncultured Bacilli bacterium
ATATGGCAAGAAAACTGAAAATCATGGAAAATGAGAAACATCCACTTTACGACCTGAAAAATGACGAAATCACTAAAAAACGCATAGATTCACTTGGTGTTTCTAAAGTAATATAAGAATACTTTTCATTATTACTTACTTTATGGGCAATTATATAAGATTTTTCAATAGAACTTTTCATTGGCATAAAAAATGGAAATAAGAAAAATGGATAATGACAAGCGATAATAACTTCTTTAGCTCGTATACAATACTTTTCAGTATGACAAAAATAATATTTCTCTCCACGAATCATTTTTATTATTTTAGTATTTTCATAAATTTGATGTTTTTTTAATATTTTACTAAGTCCCTGCATGTATTTCATAGGATTAAAAACAAAGGTATCTTTGACACCAACACCATATGAAAAACGATTAAATAGATGATCCCCATCTACTACAGAAATATTTTTTTCCTTTAAAAAATCTTTTACTTCCTTTAAAACTTCAATATTTTCTTTTTTATTCGTTACAATATAAGATGTAACTTGTTCTAAATCACAATCAAGTTGTTCTTTTGAAATAATATCAAGTAACAATTTCATACCATAAATTTGAGAAGATAAAATTTTTTGAGCCAAAATTTTTTTCCCTTTTTGTAATTTAGAAACAAAAGTATTTTCCTGCAAATAGTTAATTTTTCCTGTAGTATTCATACTTACTCCAGATCCAATTTGATTTGCTTCCACTAAACAAATATTTTTTTGATCTCTTAAAAAATACATAGTATTAAGGCCTGTCATTCCACCACCAATAATTAAAGTATCTACTTCCAAATTACTTTTTAAAGAAGGAAATGAAAAATCCTCACGATATTTGCTCCAGAGACTCATAGACTTCACCTATCAATAGTATTTGAAGAAAATTAAATTCTATACTAAAAAAAACTTCAAAATGAAGTCATTTTTTTTGATTAGATAAAGATTCACAAGTGTCTAAAACAATATCTCTTAAAATATCTGAATTATCTAAATCATCAACAAAATACATTGGTTTAGCATTCTTATAAGGAATTGCTTCTTGCATATGATACTTTTCGTTACTAGAAACTATTTTTACAAGTAATCGATTATTATAAATTCCTCCAAATAATATTCCATCACAATAAAGTAAATATTCCCCCATCATCGATTTACATGTAATATCTAACATACTTAATTGCTCTAATACAAAATCTCTATATTCTTTTGTTGTTGCCATAAAATTTCCTTTCTAACAAATTATTTTTCTTTACAATGACATTCCAGCTTCTTAAATATAAAGAATACTTTTCAATATACTCATTCATTAAATTATCGAAAGAAGGCAAAAATACATTATGTTTTGATTCTAGTTACAAATGTTAAAATTGGTACTTTTTTCTCTGGTATCTTTAAATTACATTATGTTTTAATAAAATTACTTTTCTTTAAAAAGAATCATTTGACAAACTATTTATTAATACAATATTCTCTTAAAAGTAGCACCTCTTAAGTCTACTACTCCTGACTTAAATCTCTCTTTAAAACTACTGATGTTTTATCATTATAATCTGGAACAATAAATCTATATTCTCTACTAGAATAATCTAAAGACTCACTAAAACTATCAGATAACTGTTGGCTAAAAATTCTATTTCTTAAATTAAAAAGAATTTGATCAGCTGGTATACCTAGATTATGATTTCTCAACAATCCTATAATGATATTTGCATAATTAGTTGAATCATATAAAGCAGAAAGACTTGATACCAGAGGTCTTGTTTCTCCCTTTGGCACTTTGTTATCAGAATATAAAGTATAATCCCAATTATAATCTAAATAATCAATTTGAGTATTATTATAGTTTTTTGAAATATAATAAGCTAGTGCATTCGCCATTAAATATGCGTAAATATCACTATTTATTTCATCAACAGTTATTTTTACCCCCGTTTGAATAATTTCAGCATATTGTTTTAAATCCAAACATATTGTATTACCTTTTATTTTAGAATCTGAAAAAGAAACAAATGATTGGAAGGATAGATGCATTACTATTTTTTGATTTCTGTATTTTTCTGATAAAACTAATTTTTTAAAAACATCATGCACCTGTTTAAACATTTCTAACCATTCATCACACTTACTTATAATATCTTCTGATGAAATTACAGGTGGTATATAAACTTTTTCTAGCATTCCTTTTCCACTAATAGAATTTACAAGTGTCGAATCTCCAAATATTTTTATTCCAGCATTATCTTCAGCTATAGTAATACTATTTTTACCCATTTCTTTTAAACAAACCTTATCATTATCTTCAAGAATAATAAATTGTTCTCCATTAATTTTTTCTAACTTCAAATTAAATCTCCCATATGCCTTAATCATTATCTTACAATATTAATTCGTTTTTTTAAACATGTTTCATCAATATCAAAAAAATAAAAAAACTAGATTATAATCTAGTTAATTCTACATGGTAGCGAGAGAGGGGATCGAACCCCCGACCTATCGGGTATGAACCGATCGCTCTAGCCAGCTGAGCTATCTCGCCATAAGAACAATATGATTGTAGCATATTAACTTAAGTTTGACAATTAGTTTTTTATTTTTTCATCAAGAAAATTATGACAATTATCTGTTAAGTAAAAATAATTTCATATTTATTACACAAAATATTAGATATAATAAAAAAAAGAAAGAGGTTTATTATGAAAGAAAAGAAAAGCAATACAAAAAAAGGAACTAAAGAATTAGAAAAAGTAATTCAAAAGAAAAAAATAAACGATAATATTATTATTGTATTACTTTCTATCATCTTAATCATGGTAGCAATACTTGTTTATGTCAAAATATTTTAAAAAGAGATTTTAAGTTTTAAAATCTCTTTAAATCCATCTAGAAATATAAATGTTTCTAGTAGAATCTTCTTCATATTTTTGAAAAATACGAATAATACCTTCTACTACTGCTTGTAAAATATTAGAGCATGTTTTTTTAACCTTAACACGAAATATCTCTACTTGCATCTCTTTTCGAAAAGCATAATCATCAATATACTTTCCAATTACACGATCGATTTCTCGAATTAAAATCACATTCTCTTCCTGTAAAATATCAGAAGAAAAAATAAACCTCTCATAGATGGAAATTAATCGTTCTGTTACAACATCTTCTTCATAATAATCAAAGTTCATTATACGGTCGAAATTTGGACAGTACTTCAAAACCATTCTATTTGTATCCAATATCTCACCCTATTCTATTTTACTATACTAATATCATATCCTGAAAAGGCTTACTTGTCAAAGAATTTTTATGATATAATACTTTTAAGATAAGGATGTGCTATATGAAAACTGTTGTAAAAAGAAAAGTGAAAAAAACAGCATATTATTTATTGGCTGGTATTGTTGCAATTTTTGTAATTTCAATATTAGGTATAACCTACTACAATGACTATAAATATGAGCAAACCTATGAATATAAATTAATCGCAAAAGGTTATACAAAAGAAGAAGCAATGAAATTACAAGAAAAATTATCTGAAGATAAAATTAATAAATTGCTAGAATTAGAACAAAAAGAAGAAATAATATTAAAAATTTTAGATGAAAAATACTATCTTGAAAAAAACTTAGATGAGTATCTAAGCTTTTATAAAGAAAATGAAGAAAAAAGCACCTATGATATTGTTGCTATGGTAAATACTCATGCAAATTTAAATTGGTATGAAAATATTAAAGAAGCAGACACTAGTAAAGGAAATTTATTACTAGTAAATAAATTCTATCAATTAGATGAAAACTATACTCCAGAATCTTTAACAGACGTAAAAAACTGGTATAGTTGGGGATCACAAAAAATAACACAAGAAACATATGAAGCCTTCATTAACATGTTTAACAAAGCAAAAGAAAGTAATATAAAATTAATAATCAATTCTAGTTATCGTGATTATCAAACACAAGAAAAAACTTATCAAGAACTTAAAAATACATTTGGATCAAAAAGAGCTGATGCACAAGCAGCAAGACCAGGACATTCTGAACATGAAACAGGTCTTGCAGTAGATCTTTTCGATGAGAAATATACAAGTACTGGAAACTTTAAAGATTCTGAAACTTACGAGTGGCTAAAAGAACATGCTCATGAATTTGGCTTTATTGAGCGCTACCCAGAAGACAAAGAATACTTAACTGGATATACCTATGAGGCATGGCACTGGAGATATGTTGGTACAGAAATAGCTAGTCAAATTAAAGAAGAACAAATAACATTTGATGAATATTATGCTTATTACATTGAAAATCAATCTTGATTTTCTCAGAGTGTTGACAAAGGTCAATGCTCTTTTCTTTTAAAAAAAGTTGTTG
>CAJUNF010000055.1 GCA_910587775.1 uncultured Bacilli bacterium
CAATTAGGGTTCGATTAAGTAGTTTTTTATTGTCTACTTTTTCTTGACTAGTTCACTTTTTAGGAGGGTATTATAGCACTATTTTTTACTTTTTTCAAATAATCTATTTACTATTAGTTTCCAGTATTAAATCACTTAGAGGCTCTATAGCTAAACCTTTATAACTTACTTGTTTTAAAAGTATTTGAACATCTTCCAATTTAGCACTTTCTTTTATATAAATGATTGAGCCACTATCTATTTTATTTTTTATAGATGCTATGTTATATTGATTTAATTCCAAAGATGGTTTAATTAAATACTTTTTATTTTTTCTACACAAGCTTTCATTGTAGTTATTTAGTATACAAATATTTTTATTTTGTTTGATTGAGTCTAAAAGATTTTCTGTTTCTTTATATTTTTTATGATCTATATTTATTTGTTCTAATTTACTATCTCTTTGAAATGTTTCATTTTTTATTAAAATAGATCCTTGTATATTATTTTTTTCAAAGTATTCTTTTATTTTATTATTATCTTCTATCAAAAAACTAATACTTCTTTTCTTGGGATTTCCACTTGTTATAATTTTGTCTTTATTGTCCTCTAAAGAAATTTCAGGTTTTATTTGATCAAAAATTAGGTAATATTTGTTAAATGCACCAAATGATTTCATTTTTTGAAAACTTTTATCAACATTTACTTGAAGACCATTTATGCCTGGAACGATAGTTGTATCATTTATAACAGCATTTACATAATCGGTATTATTAGTTGCCACGACATCTTCAATTGTTTCGTAAATAGGATCTTTTTTGCGCATTAAAAGCGCTATTTTTTCAGTATAGTAAAAACTAAAGAGCATGATTGCTACTATTCCAAAGTATTTATAAAAACTTTTCAATTTTCTTCACCAATACATTGTATTCACTTATTTACTTTTTAATTATTTATCTGGTATCATTTTTTTTATTTTTTGAATCACTGTTTTTGTATTTTTTAAAAGATAATTATAAACATTTGGTTCTTTTTTTAAAGTATCTAATAATTTAATATCCATTTCATAATTAGCATCATCAATTAAAGATAATACATTTTTCTGAATTTTTTTAGCAATTTGTTCTAGTGTTTTCCAATTTGGATTTCTAAGTTCATTTGTGTAAGCATACACTGCACTTTTACTAAATCCTAAAAATCTAGCTAATTGCTCATAAGTGTAATGATTGTCTTTTTGATATTTTTTTAATTCTTTACTTAACTTCTTCATTTTTTTCTTCTTTCCTTGATGGAGCTACAAAACTAATTGATTGGGCTATTACTTCTGTAACATATTTCCTAATTCCATCTTGTGACTCATAATTTCTTGTTTGAATTCTACCTCTTATTGCAATCGTATCTCCTTTATTACAATACTTTGATGTATTTAGTGCTATTCCATTCCAAAGGACGCAACGAATGAAATCTGTTTCATATAATCCTTCCTGATTTTTATAATTTCTTGCAACTGCAACATCGATTAAAGTTCTTTTTTTATCACCATCCATTTCTTCTAATGTCGGATCGCTTGTAAGTCTTCCTACTAAAATAACATTGTTCATTTTTTCTCCTTTCTGTTAAGAATTTATCAATTTTGTTAATTGTAGGCAAATGAGTAATTTGACATTTCTTTATCAAAAAAAAAGCAGATTTTTTTAATCTGTTTTCTATTTTCAAATTTTTAACTGTTATACATTAAAATTAAATATTATTCTTTAAGTAATCGATTTAATTCGACAGCATATTCCATTGGCAACTCTTTTTTAAAATCGTCAATAAATCCCATAATTAACAATTCTTTTGCTTCGTTTTCATTTAAGCCTTTACTCTCAAGATAAAAGAGTTTTTCCGCACTTACTTTTGAAACACTAGCTTCATGTTCTAAAATCGATGTATTATTTTCTATAATATTTTTAGGAAAAGTATCACTTTTAGAGTTAGAATCTATTAATATCGTATCACATTTAATTGTTGCTCTGGAGTGATAGGCATTTTCTTTAATTTTTGTTGTCCCTCGATAATTTGCAATTCCACCCTGTTCTGCAATAGATTTACTGACAATGTTACTTTTTGTATGTTTACCAATGTGAATCATTTTGGCTCCAGCATCAAGAATTTGTCCTTTTCTGGCATAAGCGATACTAATGGAATTACCAACAGAATAATCTCCTTTTAAAATACAAGATGGATATTTCATTGTTATATAACTTCCAATATTTCCATCTATCCATTCCATTGTACCTGATTCTTCTACAATTGCTCTTTTGGTTACTAAATTGTAAACATCAGTTGACCAATTTTGAATTGTTGAATATCGACATTTTGCATTTTTACCAACAAATATTTCCACTACACCTGCGTGCAAAGAGTTTTTGGAATAACTTCTTGCTGTGCATCCTTCAATATAAGATAGTTGTGCTCCTTCGTCTACAATTATTATAGTTCTTTCAAATTGGCCTAAAGCTTCTGTATCAATTCTAAAATAACTTTGCAAAGGACGATCCACTTTTGTAAAAGGAGGAATGTATATAAATGTACCTCCACTCCATACTGCTCCATTTAAAGCAGTATATTTATTTTCTTGATAATTTACTAAAGTATTAAAATATTTTTTAAATAATTCTGGATGTTTTTGGAGTGCTTCATCTGTACTCATAAAAATTATATCAGCATTTTCTTTTTGATTGTGATAGATAACTTCACTTTCATATTGATTGCTTACTCCACCTAAATATTTTTCTTCTGCGTCAATTACTCCCAAACTACAAAATATACCTTTGGTTTTCTCGTTTACTTCATCCCAATTATCATTTACTTTTTCTTCAGTACTTTTATAATATAAAATGCTATTAAAATCAATATTTAATAATGGCCCAAAATCAGGATTTTCCAATTTTTTAAAAGCGTTATAAGATTGTAGACGAAAATCAAGCATCCATTTTGGCTCATTTTTTTTCTTAGATAATCCTTTAATAAATTCTTCATTTAGTTGTTTATTCATAAAAAATCACTTTTTTATTATAACTAAAATAACCAGTTAAAACAATTGTATTTTTTTATCTTACTTGCTATAATTTTTATGATACTAGGAGGATGTTATGAATACTAATCTTCAATGGATGAATGATAACGTTAGATACTTTAGTGAATGGGCAAAACTAAACGATTCTTGGCAGGAAAAACTACAAATTAGTGGAAATAATTTGATTTATGTAGAAAATGATAGAAAAGAAATGATAGATATTGGTCATTATTATTTACCTAATATTTTAGAAAATCCTATTTTAAGAGAACAAATTCAGATAAAAAATAAATTACAAGCTGAAGATATTTTTCGAATTATTCGTGTTAATGTTTTAGCAGAAGAAAATGAGGTAACTTCAAATACATTAACAATTACAAATATTACAATGAAACAAGATGAAAATGGACAATATTTTTTAGTGATAGAAGATAGTCAAAATCATAAGTTTAAGATTACTCAAAATATAGAGCTGGTACTTCAAATTTATCAGAAATTACGTACTAATGGTTCATATGTTTCTTTTAATGAATTAAAAAAAGAAATGGAGGCACTAAATCATGAATAAAATGTGTTCTGTAGAAAATTATGTTAATGGTAAAGGTGATGATTTTGAGCGCTATAATCTTGCAACTTTCTCTCATGATGCTGCATTTTATAGAAATTTAATCTCTCCTAAAGCTCAAGATGTTTTTGATCAAAATAAATCAAAAATTGTTCAATATTCTTTAAATAAAAATCCTCATGCAATTAATTTACTTAGTTGTATTGATAATGCAATTTATAAACGAGAGCAACAAGCTAACCAAAAAATCATTTCTTTTGAAGGACAATCTAGAATTTTACAACGCAATGAAGATCGAAGAGCTGGATTTATCAATGCTTCTATTTTATTTTATGCCATCTTAAATATTGGAATAATCATCGCAGTAACTTTAATTATTTTATAAAATTTGGAATGTTTCCTCAAAAAAGCCATATAGTTAACTAGAATGAAGGAGGAATTATGGAAATTTTAAAAGTATCTAGTAAATCAAATCCTAGTAAGGTTGCTGGTGCGATTGCTAATATTTATCGTGAACAAAAAGAAGTTGAAATTCAAACAATTGGAGCTGGTAGTTTAAATCAAGCTATTAAAGCTATTGCAATTGCTAGAGGTTTTGTTGCTCCAAGCGGTGAGAATTTAGTTGTTGTTCCTGCTTTTAACGATATTGTTATTAATGGTGAACAAAAAACTGCTATGAAACTTATTTGCTTACACTGGAGCAGCATCTATTGCAGCATTAAAAGAAGGCGCA
>CAJUNF010000056.1 GCA_910587775.1 uncultured Bacilli bacterium
CAAACACTCCAGCATCACTACCAACGTACATGCCACCACCACGATGGAACCAAGGGTTCCAGTGATCGACAAACCATGTTATCTTAATCCCCAAATATAAAACTAAAATTGGACAGGAATTGAAATTCTATGACATCATACTTTCACTTTATTATTCGTATTTTTTTATATCATAGTAAACATACGCGAAAACTAACATTAATGTACACAGAGCCGTAGTCACGATTAAACACAAACACTCCAGACTCACTACCATGATCATAATTAGCACCACGAAGGAACCAATGGACTCCGTGAAAAACAAACTACACTTTTACTTCAATCCCTTCATTTTTATTTTTAAAAGAAAATGAAGATTTCAATTTTTACTTTGCTCATTTTCATATTTATGTGTTTATCCAACAAGATAGGAATTAAGTTTCTATGATTAATAATTAAATAAAATAATGTTTTATCTTAAATCAAACAAAATCATAGTAAACATACGCGAAAACTATCATTATTTGAAGCAACAGCACCATTATTATGAAACGCATTCACGGATGCACCACTACCATGGTAATAACCTCCACCACGTGAAACCCAAGGAACAACATAGTGGACAAACCAATTACTTTAATCCCCAAAGGAAAGGAATTGAAATTCTATGACATTGTACTTTCATTTTATTCATTCATACTTTTTGTATCATAGTAATTAGACGCGAAAACTAACAGACTCACTTGCACGACTACTGCCAAGAAAAAAAACAAACACTCCAGAATCATTACCATGATCGTAAGGAGCACCACGTAGAAACCAAGGGCTACCAGAATCGACAAACCACATTGTTATTTCAATCCCTTCATTTTTATTTTAAAAGAAAATGAAGATCGCAATTTTAATTTACTCATTTTCATAATTATGTATTTATTCAATTAAAACTTAGAATGAAATTATATTTATGTCCTATTTAATTAGTAAATTTCCTTGATATTTTTGTTGATATTCTTTTTTGATTGCTTGTAGCATTCTCTTATTTGCATGTTTTCCATCCGATACTTGAAACACAATATGATCAATTTCATAATCTTCTATAATTTGAAAAACCCTTCGTTTTAATCGTATAAAATTTTCATAGTCTAGAACCGTATTAATTTCAACAAATAATGTTTCATTTTTATAATATAAATCCATAATAATCACCATGAAAAATTTATCATATTTTAAAATAGAGAAAAATGAATTCGACAAAAAATCCTAAAAAATATCTCGAAACTCCATTAAATCATGATATCGATTTTGAAGAGTATAACAATTAGCATGCTTAATATGCCCAAGCCAAGCATTCCAACTTTCTTCAACACTCTTTAAATTTAAAACTCCAGCTCGGTAATCCTTATTCCAACGTCTTATTCTACGACGCATTTTATCTTTACTACGTTTTCTTATTAAACGATGAGTTTCAAACACCTTATATCCACAAAAATCTACTCCCATACTATTCGGATAATATCTAGTTTTCTTATTAAATTCTAAATGCAATCGTTCATTAATAAATTGTTCAATAATACCTTTAAGCTCCCGAGCTTCTTCTTTCGTTTTACAAAGTAAAATAAAATCATCCATATATCTTAAATAATATTTTACTCGTAATTTTTCTTTTACAAAATGATCCAATTCATTTAAATATATATTAGCAAAATATTGACTAGTATAATTACCAATAGGAATTCCAATTAACTCTTGTTCATCAAATAATAATAATCTAGTGAAATCTAAAAGTTTTTTATCACTTATATAACGAGATAAAATAGAAAACAAAACATTTCGATCAATTGAATAAAAATATTTTTTAATATCACATTTTAAAATATAATAATCCCCATAATTCCGTTTCATAATTCGCATATATTTTTGTAAATACTCAACAGCTTTATGAGCACCTCTATCCTCAATACAAGCAAAACTTTTAGAAATAAATCGTGGCATCATATATGGTTTTATAAACTCCTCTACATACCACTGATGCACTACCCGATCAATATAAGGTAAAGATTTAATAAGTCGTTGCTTTGGCTCATAAACATAAAACTCATGATATTTTCCCATATGATAAGTCTTATTTTTTATTTTATGAAGCAAATTAGCAATATTACTTTCTAAATCCATTTCAAACAAAATAACTTCACGATGATTTCTTTTACTTTTACTAGCTCTTTGATGTGCTTCAACTAATTTAATATAGGTAAGCTTTTCATCAAAAACATTTTTTATTGTTTTAGGCATGACTTCATCCAACCACCTAACAGATTGCCTAAGTTAGCTAATTTTTTTCCCCAAGCTGCATAATTTTTAGCATTAATATATTTCTTTTTATATGAAACTCGAATCATTACTTTCAACATCTTAAGACAAGTATCTAATTGATTTAAATTAGTAATTTTTTGTTCTTTACTGTATTCTTTAAAAGCATTTAAAACATACCTCATACCCTCATAAGTTGTATTTTTAATGGTACTTGCAAGTGCAAACCTTTCACATTTAGGATATTTCATTAAAATACCTTCTGTATAATAAATAAGTTCAATATATTGTTTATAAATAATTAAATCTTCAACTGTTTTATCATTTTCTTTATCTCTACGATTCATAACACATCTCCTGTAATTCTTTCAATTTATTTATAGCTTCTATTGGAGTTAGGTTATCGATTTTTACACCTTTTAAAGTATCTACTACTACACGTTCACGTTCATTAATATCTTCTGGTAATAATGGATTTTCAATCACTTCAATATTTAAATTTTGATTTTGAAAAACCTTAAGATATTCTTCCTTACTACCTACTGGAAAACCACACTTCATTACATCTTTAGTAAATTTAGTACGTTTTAAAACAACATAATTATTTATAACATCTGCATCATCAGAAAGAAAAATATAAAAATTACCACAATGAAATAAATACAACTTATCACAATCTTTTGCCTTTAATTCTAAATATTTATTATAGATTTTACTCATATTACCTCCTAAAAAAAGAGCAGCACAAAAAGATATGTACTGCTCTTAAAAATAACTTTCATTAATTAAAATTGTTATTTATTATATTTATGTGTTTATTCCGAAGAAAAGGAACTAGATTTCTATGACAAAACATATAATCTGATCCTTAAATCTAAATATATGGATTAATAACACAGTAAGTCATAGTAAATATTCGCGAAAACTACCATTGTGCCCCTCATGACCTGGACAATAATCAAATGCAGTCACTCCAGCACCACTACCCATGTAGAAATGGTAACCACGTGTAAACCAAGGAGAAACAAAGCTGACAAACCATATAATCTAATCCCTAATATCATAGTATAGAAAAACGACGCGAAAACTAACAGTCGTGTACACAGTCCCACAATTACGGTGGAAATCAAACGCTCCAACACCACTACCATGGTAATACGCCGCACCACGGAAGAACCAAGGATTCGTGTGATCGACAAACCAAATAACCTAGTCCCCAATAATTTGTAATAAAGATAATGTGGCCATAATTATCATTTTGATAAACATCCCTTTATTAAAACAAGGGTTAGTCTCGAAAGCTAACCCTTATTCAAAGTTGAACAAGCGTCATGTCCAACAAAACTTACTACACCATCACAGGATGAAATTTATAGAGACAATTTTATTGAAAACCAATATTAAAAACTTTTTTATCCTGTAATGATCAAAGGGATAACGAATAGATACTACTTACCTATCCCTTCTAAACCTATTATATGGTCTTATAATAAAAAAGTCAAAACAAAAATCCAAATTTTAGCAAAACTTGTCATTCCTTGTCATATTTAAAATGATAAAAGAAAGATTATTTTGCGATGAAACTTAAAGTTTTATAAAATATAACAAAAAGAAAAAAGGAATTATACTATTATTCACTTTACACACATCCCAAAATTACACGCCCTTTTTTTCCAAGAGAAAAAAGCGCGTACTCTTATTTACCAGCCTTTAGGCTGGTATAAAAAAACAAAAGCTCTTCGCCAAAAAGGGAGCGAAGAGCTTATCTACAAATTTATACTTTTTACATTTTTATACTATCTCTCTATTGAAGTTTTTGAAATAGCAGGGCAAGTATATAACGCTGCAGCGTTATATACTCAAGACGACGCGAAAACTAATACCACTATCCGCACGACCACTGCCACGACCGAAAGCAAACACTCCAGCATCACTACCAACGTACATGCCACCACCACGATGGAACCAAGG
>CAJUNF010000057.1 GCA_910587775.1 uncultured Bacilli bacterium
TTTCTGTAAAGTAATTTGTTGTTATGTTATTGATTGTTTTACTTTTTCTAATACCATCTTTGTTATAAGTATAAGTAATATCTTTTGTTGGTGATGTAATATTTTTTAATTCTCGACCATTCTGCCAAGATAAATTCAAATTATCTATGATTAATACTTTTTTAGTTATTCATAAGCAATTACATAATACCATTTTGGTTTTATCTTTTTTAATTTATCAATATTTGAAAATAATTTTTTGACTTCTTTTTCATTGTCACTTTCATTATAAATAACAAATTGACTAGAATCTATAGATAATCCTATATAAAAATTTGTTTGCACTATTAATGGATTGCTAGATTTAATTACTACTTTATTATTTATAGAAATTCCTTTGAATTCTCTTGGAATTTCTGTTTCTTCATTGATTGCTGCCAAGGGATTTTCTTTTATATATTTTATAAAATTTTCATATTTGGACATATTACTTTTTATTTTTAACTCATATATTGGCATAAACGGAACCAAAAAACTAAAGCAAATCAATATTAATAATACAATATTAATTTTATTCTTATATTTTATCCATCTATTTATATTCCATATAAAGCAAACTACGAGGAACAATGTACATAGTACAGAAATAATAACTGTCTCAAAAATGAAATAGTAGGTAATTTCGTTATAAAACCATTTCATTGTAAAAGATATTATTAACATTATTGTGCTAAATATTAACATCTAATTATTCTCCTTTAATAAGTATTTTCTCTATCATATGCTATTACTCTCAAACGAATGTAATACGAATCTCTAGGATCGTCACAATATGAATATACATTGAAACAATATTCTAATTTATTAGTTCTCAATTATCCGATAAATTCCAGCACCTAAGTTCCTGCTGTAAATAAACCATGGTCATCTTTATCAACATTAATAAATCTTCCCAACTTTGGATGAAAATATCTAGAGTTTAGAAATTGTTCAACTTTTTTTATAAGGTGTTTTTACACTCATACAAATCGAAGGATATTTTTTGATTATTTCTAATAGCTCTCAAAAAAATATCCAATTAATTCAAGCTCTCGAAACAAATTATTTCGATATTCAGCAAGTTCATTTGAGATATCTAACCAGATATCATATAATTCTTCTATATCAATTATAGAGAGTGATTCTTCTATGATTGACTCATATTTAAAAAAACTTTTTTCATCAAAATCATTTTTGTCCCATATCGTTATACCTCTAATTTCTAGAGGATCTAATTCAAATAATTCATCATTAATATTTATATTTTTTAATTGGTAATGTCCTAAAGGTTCTATATTGTGCTTTTTTCTTGCTCTATTTATCTTCTCTAATTCTTCATCATAAACATCTAGTCTTTTTATAATATTTTTAGTGTTTTCATCTCCTAAATATTTTGTACAAAAACAACCTACCATGATACAGTCTTTGTTTTTTAGAGTCTTACTGATAAAACGTTCTACGATTTTACGTTCTTGTATGCATTCCATTTCATCATCACCATAACAAAAGATATTTGTAAGGATTATTCTTAAGTCTTTTTTTCTTTTAATAGCAATAGGATACTCATTTAAATCATCATTATCTCCTGTTTGTAATTTTTGTAGTTGCTTACAAAATTCTATTTCTTCTAATTCTTTTTTAATATTTCTTTTCGGCTTTTTTCTTGGAATATATGTGATTCTCTTAAATTTAATTCATGATATAAATCTACTACATTCATGATATGATCAAACTCATAATATGGCGTTCCCCAAAATCTTGTTTTTGGTATATATTCATCTTGAGAAACACTCAAATTATAGTTTCCAAGATATATCAATTCTTCAGGTATTTTCCTTGTCGAAAATTTTATCTCAAACAAATTGGTATAGATATAATTAAATTCATCTTCTAGAATTTTAATTAAGGGATTTCTAAAAGACTCACTTAAATAAGTACATGAACTTGTTTTGATGTATTCCAGGGTTTCTAATTCTTTCAAATCAGCTGGTATTTGATCTACTATTTTAGCATGAAATAATTTTACGTTCTTTGAATGAACCCATCCTTGTAATAAGATTTCTTTATTTATAAGTATTAAATATTTTCCATTATATTTTGGATAATTACTATTTTTGATTTGTAATCCAAAAATATCATTTTCTATCCAATTATTTATTTTTCTTTTATCTTTCTTCCACCATTTCATATTCAGTTCTCTTTTCAATATTTTAATTCCATGTTTTTATATCAAACTCTAGTTCCCATTCATATACTTCAAGAAGTTTTAACGTTTGTAAACTTAAACCAATATTGTTCATTATATTACTAAAGATTAAACCCCACTTTATTTTATCAAAATCATATGTATCTTGTAATTTTACATTAATATCCCAAAAAGTACCTCTATTTTTACCTGTAATTTCTAGCCTTACATTACCAATGCTATTATGTAAATCTTTGTCGCTAAAATTAGTAAATATGACAGAAGCTATTTCTTTATTTGGAACTTTCCATATTGTAGTTGCAATTGCACTTTGTATCTCTGGAGATTGTTTCAATGCTTCTACCATATTTCGCTTTATTCTATTAGATAATTTGCTTTTTGATGATATAAAAGCTTTGGCAAGCATGTCTCCTGAAATAGGCATTTTCATAATATATCCACCTAATAAAGCTATACTTGCTAAGCTTATTTGAATAGCTCTTTTTACTTTCTTAAAACTATTTCTAAGTTTATACTGAATTCTTTTTATCGAAGAATTACTACCACCTTGAATGAAAATATTTAGAGTTTAGAAATGGATGAAGAAGCAGAACTTGTCTAATTCTTATCTATATATCATTCTTCTTTATAAATATTATCTAAACCATCACCAACATAGGTTAAACTATCTTCCGCATCATCTTCATCGCTACCATACATTTCTTTGAGTAATTCTGGATTTGTTTTGGCAATTTCCATAACTTCGTTTATAGCTTTCTCCGCTCCATATTGACAAATTAAATGTTCCTTATTTCCCTCTTCAGTAAAAACAATACATTGTTTTTTATTGTGTAAATTATACATCCATAAAGCTCTATTTTGAAAATCTTTAAAAAAACAATACATCTGACCACAACACGACATGTCTACTGGGAATTCATATTCGTTTATAATATTTTGAATATTTCCTATATACTCAAAATTCTCTTTAATATCCGAGTTTCTCATTTCGATTTCACAATAGTAAATATAGGCATATTGATACTCATCAAATTTTAATACTTGATTAAAATTTGATGCTAATCGTCTTGATTCATAAGGTGTTGCTAAGCCCATTCGTATTGAAGGATATTTTTTGATTTCTTCCAATGATTGTGGTTTTTCATAAGAATCGGTGTATTTTACATAAAAAGTTTTTGCATTTTTTCCTAAAAATTTTGTGTAATCATTTTTATATATTAAAGCTAAATACTTACCTTCATATTCTTGATAGTCTTCAGAAACATTATCAATCTTTACTAAGAAAGTATCTCCATCCATCCAGTTTTTTATCAATTTTTTATCTAATTTCTTGGCGTCCATATTATTCCATCTCCTACATATGTTTCATCATATAATTTTTCTGCTAAATCCATGTAATATCCATATTTTTTATTTTTGGGAGAAATTCCATTTCTTTTGTTACATCCAGGAATTCCACTATTTAAGGTTTTATAATGCAAAATAAGTTTCTGTTCTACAGCCTTTGCTTCATCTAAGGTTAAGTTTGTAGCTGCTACATTCATTATTAAGTGTGCTCTTTCAGGATTCCTGCGATGTTCAGCTCTCCTTCTATCTATATCATTGGTTCTTCCTACATATACAGTTTTTCCAAGCGTGGTGTCATATAAAGAATAAACATTTTGATTTCTCTCTTGTTTTTTATCTTCGCGAGATTTATCAATC
>CAJUNF010000058.1 GCA_910587775.1 uncultured Bacilli bacterium
CTGAATTATATTTAGAATTTCTTCCACTCATAGGTTTACCATTTTTATCAAGCATAATTCCCATGACATATTCCCAAGCTCCACCACTCATATCATACACTCCGGTGATATTCGCCGTGGTACTTGCTAAATATCCAGTTGCAGTATTATAAGGTTGCGTAACACTTGCATCTGTTCCATACTTATTACAATCTATATTTGTTGCAGTATACCCACATGTTGGCTCTTTTGTTGCTGCATATCCTGTAACATACGCACTATTATTATTAATTCTAACAGACTGTCTACTTCCATATATACTATGTTGCAAGAATGCTACAGCTCCCCACTCTGTATTCTTCATCATATGAGAATTATATTCTCTATGATAATCATAACTAGACCAATATGCATTAGAAACCTGTATACTTCTCCATGAATTTACATTTGGTTTTATTTGAATACTTCCAGGTTCAGTCACATTCTTCTGAGCACTTTCTGTATTCGTACTTCCTTTATAACCAGTTTCAAACTTCCCTACCCACATTCCATTTGTATTAAATGAAGTAAACGCTGGATGTGTTAACCACTGATTAACTCCAGTACCAGTACTTCTTGCTACATCAGTTGTCTCAAACACAACCTCAATGGTTCTAACCTGACTTGGCAACGCATTATTGGATAGCGATCCAGTTTGTGTTGGATAATTTCCATCATTAAATATCTTATATCGATATCTTGGTATCCACACGAAATACGATTCAATACTACTCTCTGGTATCCTCTCTCCTTCAGCAAACTGAGCATTTCTATCAACTAAGATAACTGCATTTGCCCATCTTTGTTCACCATACTTATACCATTCAAGTCCCTGATTTGCTTTCTTTACAGTTCCATCATTATCAATAGTTACTGGAACCATACCATCAGCAAGTACTGGATCCGCTCCATTTAAAACACTATCCATATATCTTGTGACAAAATTTACTTGACATCTAGTTCTTGTACTTGTCAAATTTCTTACAACTAAATTCCAATTAGCATAATCCCATATACCATTAGCACCTTTATCACATACAATACTGTCTACAGCTTTAGTTCCTTTCTCTGGAAATGTTGTTGTCGCAGTTCCATCTACTGTAAGTGCAACCTTAACATCATAATTATCATTATATCCAGGAACTTTTCCTTCGATTGCATCATATTCTTGTTGTTCCTGATAAACAGCATAACTTCGATAAATTAATACTGCTGCCACTAACAAAACTACTACAATACCAAGGGTTAAAAAAACTTGACGTTGTTTCTTTTTACCTTTGTTCTGAAACTTCTCTAACTTCAAATTACCTTGATTCATAATCTACTCTCCTCTATTTTTTATACTTAGAATTATAATAGTTGATAAGTGCGAAGTAAACACAGTTTTTGTCGTATTTTCCACACTTGTGTCGAACTCCTGTAAAATAAAGAAAAAATTTGGAAAATATTTTTTTTCTGATATAATGAGGATGGTGAATTTTATGCTAAGAGCTTTTCAAATTGAATTAAATAAACTAATTTCTTTGATTTGTAAAATATTTAAAAAAAATGGTAGTGTTTTTCCAGGAAGTATTACTTATAATATTAATCAAAAAATATTAGAAAAAATTAAATATCCAAAATATGTAATTGCTGTAACTGGATCAAGCGGTAAAGGAAGTACTACATCCATAATTGCTCACATTCTAAAAAATGCTGGTTATCATGTTGTTTTTAATGAATCAGGATCAAATGGAATTCGGGCAATTACTACACTTATTTTAAATAATTGTAATATTTTTGGAAAACTAAAAGCTGATGTCTTATTATTAGAAGTTGACGAAAAACACCTTCATTTAGCATTTGGAAAAAATAAAATGACTCACTTAGTATTAACAAATATTACAAGAGATCAAAGTGCAAGAAATGGTTCTCCAGATTTAGTTTATGAAAGTATTATGAGTGCAGTAGATGAAAATACTACTATTCTTTTAAATGCTGATGATCCAGGATTACTTAAAACAAAACTAACATTTAATGGAAAAATTGTAACCTATGGAATAAGTAAAACCAAAGACTCTTACACTACTCCTAAAAATAAAAATATTGATAATGCATATTGTCCAAACTGCCAAAAAAAACTAATTTATAATTATTATCACTACGGACATATTGGATCATATTATTGTCGTAATTGTGATTTTAAAAGAAAAACTCCCGATTATGAAGGAACAAAAGTTGATTTAGACAATTTAACATTCAAAATTAACAATCAAAGTATTCACTTAAGTAAAAATATTCTTTATGTTGCTTATGCTACAACTGCTGCCTATGCCATTTGTGATTTAATTGGAGTAAAAAATGAAAATATACTAAATGCTTTAAATAAAAATAAAATGATTGCAAAACGTGGAAAAGAATATAAAATTGATCAAAGAAAAATTACAATGTTAGAAAGTAAAAACGAAAATCCCCTTAGTTATTACCAAAGCTTAAAATTTATTACCAATGAACTTGGTACAAAAACAGTTATCTTAGGATTTGATAATGTTTCAAGAAGATATAAATATAATGACCTAAGCTGGCTTTGGGATGTAGAATTTGAATTATTAAATGATGAAACAATTGATAGAATTATTTGTATTGGACGATTCAAATATGATGTAGCAACAAGATTAAACTATGCAGGAATTAAAAATGAAAAATTAATTTTAGTGGATGATATCAATGATTTAATGAAAATAATAAAAGAAAAAACAAGTGGTCATATTTATACAATGGTTTGCTTTGATATGACAGCCATCATTCATAAATTAATGGAAGGTGATGAAAATGGAGACAATTAAAATTGCTCATCTATATTATGATTTATTAAATTTATATGGAGAAAACGGAAATGTAAAAGCTTTAATGAAACATCTAGAACACCACAATGTAAAAGTAATTACTCACTTTTTATCAGTAGAAGATTCCATTGACTTTTCCAAATATGATATTTTCTATATAGGTAGTGGAAACAAAGAAGCTTTTGATATTGCCAGAAAAGATCTTTTAAAACGAAAAAAAGAAATACAAAAAGTATGGAAAGACAAAACATTTATTGCTACTGGAAATGCAATTGATTTATTTGGAAAATGTTTTGTAAATTTAGATAATAAAATAGAAAAATGCTTAGATTTACTTCATTTTGAAGCTCAAGAAACCGATTTTAGAATCGTTGGAGAAAGTATTGCAGAGCATAAAAGCTTAAAAAAAGAAATCATTGGATTTCAAAATCGTTTCAGTGTTTTAAAAAATGTTTCAGAGCCTTCTCTCTTCCAAATGGTTGATGGTACAGGATATGCTCCTAAAATAACAGAAGAAGGAATTATGACAAATAATTTCCTAGGAACATATTTACTTGGACCAATTCTCATCCGAAATCCACATTTGACCGAATTCATTATAAAAATATTATTAGAGAAAAAAGAATTACCTTATGAAGAATATCAAGACTTTTACGAAAGTAAAGCTTATGAAGAATATCAAAAAAATTTAAACACAAAAGAAAAAACCGTATTTTAAACGGTTCTTTTTTGATTGGAAGGATCTAAAAAACTTTTTTGCGTCACTTCATAGTAGCTTCTTGCTATATTATTAGCTATAGCAAAACCAGGAAACG
>CAJUNF010000059.1 GCA_910587775.1 uncultured Bacilli bacterium
TAGAAAGAATCAATCAAATAGATTAATAATTTCTATAAGATTGATTATACGAGGATCGTGTCTTTTTACGATATGATCCCATTTTATTAAATCAGAAGTATACGATAGATTATCACTGTAAAGCGTTTGAAAAGATGTGTCAACTTTTAGATGGCTCTATCAAGTGTATTATTATTTCTTTTATTGATATTTACAAAAATGTTTTACGTCATGCGGGAGCTTTAAATTTAAAAACAATAACAGATTTTGATATGAAAGAGTTGGGACTAAGATTTTTTAAGATTGCCAATCGTTATAATATTACATTACAAACTTGTGCCGAAGAGGAAAGGCTACTAGAGTGTGGATTTATAAAGCGTGATTGTATGGATGAAGAGTTTGCACGTATTTTGACTGGTAAAACCAAGTTTAAACCTTGGAGAGCAAGAGGAAGAGAATCGTGTAAATGTGTACAAATGGTTGATATAGGCTTTTATAATACTTGTAAACATTATTGTAAATATTGTTATGCAAATTATTGTGAAAAAGTAATTCATGATAATGTGTTAAAGCACAATATTAGTTCTACTTTACTTATCGGATTTTTAAAACCTGAAGATAAAATTAAAGTACGTAAATGTTAAAAAGAATTTTTTTTAATGGATTGTTATTTTTAATTATTTATGTTATAAATGATATGATCGGGAGTGATTCACTTGAATAATTTAATTACCAGATTTCGTGATGAGATGGCAAAGTATAAAAATGATGTGATTGGAGAAAAATACGCAAATAATGCAGCTGTTTTTCAAGAAGTATTAGATAAGTTAGATAAAGAGTTTGAAGCGTTTAGAAAATCTCATGGAGATTTCTCTTCTGAAGATATTTATTCGTTTAATGAAGCTAATAAAGATAATTTATATTTTGCTACAGAAATGTTTAATGAAATTGAACAATTTTCATCTTTAGATATAAATGATGCTGAGGTTTTGGAATTACAAAACCGTTATTTTAAAAATTTAGTTATTCATAATGAGACTTTATTGCGTTTGGATGCTATTTTAAGAGATAGTGATGCAAAAATGGAATCTTTTATGAAAGTTTATCATTTTACTAAAGATGATGAAAGATGGAATGAAAATTTTGTAAATGTTCAAACTACAACTGGTGAGAGAAAAATAGCAAAAGATTCTGCTGCTGAATTTGAAAAAATGGAAAAATTAAGACAAGATTTGCAACTTGTTTTGGCAAAAGATCGTGTGCATTTAGAAAATTTAAGAGATCAAAAAGTAAAAGATTTACCAGCAATTTCTTTAGGAGAAGTAGAGAAAAGAGCACATACATTTAAGTTTATACTTTTACCTGATGTAGAAATCAAAAATAAAATGGATTCTATATTAGAGGAAATTCAATCATTACAAAATTTATCTGGAGCAAAGAAAAAATATCAATTTTCTGTTGATGGAAAATTGCATGAAGTAATTATTCCAATTAGTCAAAAACCTTCTTTTGAAAAAATGTTAGATGATTTGGGAAATTGTCAAATGGCTTTAGAAGTTCATAAAAACAATAAGAAAAAACCAAAGAAAGATGAAGCTGTAAAACCAGATTATGTTCCAATTAATATTGATCATAATTTGTTACAAACTATGACATCACAACAAATAATTTCTCATCTGCAAACTATTATGCTTCGTATAGAAGGGTATCTTTCAACTGTTTCACCCGAAAAAATGGATATTTATAATCCAGTTGAAGTAGAAGATTTGAATGGTAATAATAAAAAAATACCAGTTTATTATTATAATGTTTATCAAGAATGTATAGATTTATCTTGTCGTTATTCTTTTCAAGTTGATCAAAAATATGTAGATCAATTAGATGATCAAAGAAAGATTACATATTATGAACTTTTATTAAATCGTATTGAAAATTCTCCTTTAAAACCATTTGCAATTATTGAAGGAAAGAATATTCCAGCAAAATACGCTCAAAATTATATTGAAGTAAAAAATACTTTAGATCAATTAAAAGAAAAATTGCGTCGAAGTACACCTCTTATGCTTGAAGATTTCTCACTTAGAGAATATCAAATTGATGAAGCACATGTTGAAACTTTATCTGATGAAGAAAAACTTAAATATTATAGTAATTTAATATGGAGTATTAGTCAAAGTGATATAGAACCTAAAAAGCTTTATGAAATTTTTGGTCAAAGAATGAATATTCCTGTTTCTCTTGTTGAAACAGTAAAAAATTGTGTTAGAAACATGCAACCTTACATGACAAAAAGAGAATGTGTTATTCGTGAATCAGAAGTAAGAAATAGAACTCCAGAAATGCAATTTGTTTATTATGGAAATTTAATTGAAAAAATGAAACACTCTAATAAAGAACCAAAAGTGGATGTAAATTTATTTGGAGAAACTATTTCTATTCCAAAAGAATATTTATATACTTGTGAAGAATGTATTAAACGTATGACAGAACTGAAAGAATCATTTGGATTAACTTCAAATAAAAAACATGCAGTTAAAAAGGTTCGTAAACCTGTAACGACTCGTGTGAAAGATTGGTTAAAAAATAAAGCTAATCGAGTTAAAGTAGCTATAGGTGCTGCAGGAGCAGTAATATTAAGTGGTGCTGTTGCAATGTTTAGTGGGCCATATTTTGGACCTGGAATGCCTGCAGTAAAAGCAGGTAGTGGTTCTATAGAAAGTACTGTTGATTTGGATGTACAATTAGCAAATGCAACAAATGCACAAGTAACACCAACTGTTCAGCCAATGAATCAAACTGATAAACAAATTGAAGAGATGGTTAATACTGCAAAACAAAGTATGTCTTCACAGTTTGGATCTACTTTTATTCCTACAAACAGTAATGTTTATACTAATGCTGTAGACCATACACCTAAAAAGTTAGATGATGAATTTTTAGGAGAAGTTTATACTATTACAAAGACAATAGTAGAAATTCCTGGTATGGGAATTCAAGAATTTTCATTCCGTACACCACAAGCACAAGATTATGTAAATGATCTTATGAATCAAGGTGGAAAAGTAGTTCGTGTTGCAGGCGTTGCAGAAAAAGCTGAAACTCATTATATGACTTATCAAAATGAAACTGGATATTTTGATATTAATGATATTAATATGGTAGATTATGCAAATCGTAGTAAAACTAATTTATCTCAACAAGTCCTTGCACAAATAAATCAAGAAAGAGGAGTGAGTAGATAATGGAATTATTTGATATTGTTACATTAGATGATAATAAAGAATATTCAATTGTAAAAATAGAAGAATATCAAAATGAGACTTATTGTTTATTAATTGAAGTTGATAAGGAAGAGAATCCTTTAGATAATTATCTGATTTTAAGAAAGATTCCACTTAATGATCAAGAGTTTGAATTTGAAGAACTTGGTAAAGAAGAGTACAATACAATTGCAGAAATATTTAAAGAACAATTCTTAAACGAAAAAGAAGCAGCATAGCTTCTTTTTTGTTTGTGATAGTTATTATCACTTAGAAATAACTAGTAAAAAGCGTGAAAAAGTGGTAGACTTAGTGTTATAAACTAGAGAGTAAATATTTTATCTGTAC
>CAJUNF010000060.1 GCA_910587775.1 uncultured Bacilli bacterium
TAAAGTAAACATAAGTGCAGAACAAAAAAATTAAAAACCTGAACGGAGAATAAAAATGGATTTGCGAGATGTGAAAGAATTTGCAAAAGATACAGCTAAAATAGCAATTTTAATAATTATAATTTTACTTTTGATTCAATATGTTTTTTCAATAACAAAAGTAGTTGGTAGTTCCATGTATCCAAACTTAAAGGATGAAGAAATTTTAATTTTAAATAAGCTAAAATATCGTATAAGTGAAGTAAAACGAGGAGATATTATTTCACTAAAATATGCAGATACTAAATATTTAATTAAACGAGTAATTGGGTTACCTGGTGACACTATAAAAATAAAAAATAATAAAGTATATATTAATGAAGAGATTTTAAACGAAGGTTATATTTCAAGTGAATTAGTCTATGATGACTTTTCTTTAGAATCATTAAATTATTCTAAAATACCAGAGAATATGTATTTTGTTTTAGGTGATAATCGAGAAAACTCATTAGATAGTAGAGAAATTGGCCTAGTACCAAAAGAAGATATTATTGGAAAAATATCAATACGTTTTTGGCCATTAAATACATTTAAACTTTTTTAAAAAGTAATTGACACTTACATGAAAAATGTAAGTTTTTTTATGTCAAGTAAAAGTGTTCCATTAAAAGCAATTTGACATTTTTTTGATATTGACATAAAAGTCTGCTTAAAAGTATAATTATTAAGATAGGTAGGTTATGAAAATATGAATAAAAAAAATAGTGCGATTATTGCAATTGTTCTCTTGCTATTATTAGGTACAGGATCATTTGTATTTGCAGGATCTCCTGAAGAAAAAAGAGAAAACAATAAAAATAATCAAACAACAGAACAAAAGAAAGACAATAATACTATAAACAATGACAAGGTGCAAACACCTCCAGTTGTTAAAGATCCAGAAGATTTAGATGAAAATGATAAAACTGATGGCGTATTAACACCAGAAGACAGTAATTCGTCAAACTCAAACAATGATATTACGAATTCTGTTCAAATTAATCGTCCAAGTGGCGGAAATAATAATAATAATAAGCCGTCTAATCCAGGAAACAATAAACCAGAAAATCCTGGAGATAACATTCCAAATAATCCATCTACCGATGAGGATAAACCAGAAATACCAACAAACCCTGATATTCCTGAAAATCCTTCTAACCCAGAGGATGAAAACGACGATTATTCTTACGAAGATGTTTTAGAAGCAGTTAAACGAGCAGAAACTACATTAGATCCAGAAGATATTGAAAAAGCTTTAGAATTATTGGATAAATTAGAGAGTAGTGATAAGAAAACGGAATTAGAAAATCGTTTAGAAGTATTAAAAAAAGAAAATGATTTAACTAAAATGTTGGAAAAAATAAAAGAAGATATTAAAAAATCTACAACAAAACAAGATTTATTGGATATTTACGATTCAATTAATATAGAAAATATTCAAAACCAAATTAATCATTTACCAGATAACTTTAAAAAAGAAAAATTAAAAGAAACATTAGAAGAAATATTAGTAATTTTAGAAGATAATGAAGCACCAATCATAAGTGGAATAGAAAACAATGCTATTACAAAAGAATCAGTTACAATTACAATTAATGATCCTGATGCAATCATATTATTAGATAATGAAGAAATTACATTAGAAGCTTTAAATGAATTAACACAACAAAAAGAAAATAAAACTTACAATTTAAAGGTAATAGACCAATCATTTAATGAATCATCTTTAACATTCACAATAGATACTATAGTACCAACAGTAGAATTAGAATACGATCATGATTTACAAACAACAATCAATCAAATGATTACAGTAAAACTAGTAAATATGAGTGAAGAAATAATTATTACCAATAATGAAGGAAAAGATAGTTATACATTTAAAGAAAATGGAGAATTTACATTTGAATTCCAAGACAAAGCTGGAAATACAAATACTATAACAGCTAAAGTAGAAAACATTGATTTAAAAAAACCAGAATATAAAAAATTAGGAATTGTAAACTTTAACAGAATTGGTACAGATAAAAGATTAGATATTGCTTATGTAGATGATATTGTAAAAGTATATGTAACCTTTGATGAAAAGTTAAAAAACAACCCAATCATCCAATTAAATGGTATAGAACTAGAAACTATTTTCGATGAAGTAAACTCATCACTAACAAATGCTGTATATTCTGCAAATTACAAAATTGATGCAATGACTAAAGAAGATTTTATGGAAGTATTAATTACTAATATTGAAGATGAAGCTGGAAATAAAAGTGAAGATTTAAAAACAGAAAACATTAATGTTGATGAACACAAAAGAATGTATGTAATTATAAATCCAGGACTAGAAGTAGTAGATGGCGGATATTTTAGTGATAAGATTATTACAATTAAAGATCCAGACTTCCATCATATGACAATCAAACGAAGTTTAACAAAACCAGTAACACTTTATACAAATACTTATGAAATTCCAGGAACTGGCACTTATACCATTACTGTGTATAATGAAAATAATGAAGAAATAATTCCAGCATCTAAAATGACTTATGATGGATTTGCACCAACTATTAATGCACATGGATATATTGACGATTCATTAAGTGAAAAAATTGCAGAAAATAATGAAGAAATAAAAGATTATAAATCTGTAAAATTAGAAGTAACAGATGCAACATCTCTACAGTTTATTAGAAGAGTAGATGAAGAAGGAAATGTTCTTGAAATTTATAAAGAATGCGATCCAATTAAAAAGAATAATACTGTAACACTAACTATATCAGATGAGGGAGAATATATCATAGAAGCATTAGATGCTGCAAAAAATAAAACCACAGTACGATTTAACATAAAAAATTAAGAAGGTGACAACATGGCTTACATGAAATTTAAAGAACTAACGAAATACTTTGATTTTAAAACAGAAGTATTAGATAGTTCTTTACTTCCTGAATATGTAGTAGAATACATAGAAGAAAATGAAAAAAGTATGTTAGCATACAAAAATAGTAAAGATTACATATTATTTACAAATCACAAAATGCTATTATTTGATCGAGACCCATTAGCTGCTTATTATAAAAAAGTACATATTGTACCATATAAATCAATCTCTACTGGCGCAATTAACTTTATGCCAGGAAAAGTAGAACTGCTTTTTAGCTTAGATAGTGGCTATCAACTACATATTAATTTTGTAGGAATGAATCATGATAAAAAAGAAAACTTAAAATTAATTTTTAAACAAATCATGAAAGAGTAAAAACTCTTTCTTTTTTTATCCATTTTATCTGTTTTATGATATACTATTAAAAGAAGAAATTGCCCTGTGGCCAAGCGGTAAGGCAGCGGACTCTGACTCCGTTATTTCATTGGTTCGAATCCAATCAGGGCAGCCAAGAAAATATAAAAAAGATCCCATGTGGATCTTTTCAGAGTGTTGACAAAGGTCAATGCTCTTTTCTTTTAAAAAAAGTTGTTGTA
>CAJUNF010000061.1 GCA_910587775.1 uncultured Bacilli bacterium
TTTTTCTTTTTATGACTGTTTTGTCACTCTAAATGTCATTTTATAGTCATAGTAGTTTATTATAATGGTTATGAAAGGAATGGGTTATATGGAAATTTTAAAAGTAGAACATTTATGTAAAACGTATGGAGAAAAAAATACACTTGTAAAAGCTTTGGATGATATTAGCTTTTCAGTAGAAAAGGGAGAATTTGTTGCAATTGTTGGAGCTAGTGGTTCTGGAAAATCTACACTTTTACATATATTAGGTGGAGTTGATAAACCTACTAGTGGTCATGTGTATGTAAATGATTGTGATGTTTTCTCGTTTAATGAGACAAATTTAGCAATATTTCGAAGAAGACAGGTAGGACTTATTTATCAGTTTTATAATTTAATTCCAATATTAGATGTTATCGAAAATATGGAGTTACCAATATTACTTGATAATAAGAAACCTGATAAAAAATATTTAAATGAATTAGTTGAAACATTAGGATTAACAGATCGGGTTCATCATTTACCAAATGAGTTATCTGGAGGTCAACAACAAAGAGTATCTATTGGTAGAGCTTTAATGAACCATCCATCTTTATTACTTGCGGATGAACCAACTGGAAACTTAGATAGTAAAAGTAGTAAAGAAATTATGGAATTATTAGAAATTAGTAATCAAAAGTATGAGCAAACTATTATTATGATTACTCATGATCAAAATTTAGCAATGCATGCAAAACGAATTATTACAATTGATGATGGTAAAATTATTAAGGATGAAAAGGTGAAGTAAAATGAGTATTTTAAATTACTTAACTATTAAGCATCTAAAGATGAATCCAAAACGGACGATTGTAACGATTTTGGGTATTGTTCTTTCGATGGCATTAATGCTTGGTTGTGGCCTTTTAGCTTCTAGTTTTATTGAGTCTATGAAAGAAGAGACCATGGAGCGTAATGGAACTTATCATGTACGAATAGATGAGCTAGATCAAAAAAATGCTCAAACGATTGCTAATCATTTAGAAGTAGAAAATAGTTATTTTTATACATCAATTGGATTTGCTAAATTTTTAGATACTACTAATGATTCAAAACCTTTTTATCATATTATTGCATCTAATAAAGAGTTATTAGAAAAACAAACATTAGTTGATGGAAGATATCCAGAGAACGAAAATGAAGTTGTTATTTCAGAACATATAAGAAGTAATGGTGGAAAAATAATTAATGTAGGAGAGGTTTTATCTTTAGAAATTGGAGAAAGAATTATTGATGGCGAAGTAATCAATATTAATCAAGAATATCTAGGTTCTGACGAAACTTTTGTTTTAAGTGGTAAAAAAGAATATCAAGTGGTAGGAATTGTAAAACGTAGTTATGTAGAAAGTTATAGTGCAGCAGGTTATACTATTTTTACATATACAGATACTTTAAGCGAACAAGCTAAAAACTTTTTATTTTTAGAGTATAGAAAACCTAAAAATACTTATGAAACTACAAAGGAGATTGTTGGGAATTTAAATATTAAACCAGGATGCAAATATAATAGTTCTTTATTATATTATTATGGAACGACTCAATATGGAAATGTAAATCGTACTATCTTATCTATTTTATCGTTTGTTCTTACATTATTATCTATTGGTTGTATTATTGTTATTTATAATTCATTTGCAATATCTACAATGGAGAGAAAGAAACAGTTTGGTCTTTATTCTAGTGTTGGAGCTACTAAAAAGCAAATTTTACATACCGTTTTTTTTGAGGCATTTGTAGTTGGAATTATTGGTATCATCTTAGGAATATTGGGTGCATTTTTAGGAATATATACGGTTATTCAGGTACTTAATTATTTGTTAAAAGATGTATGGAGTTATAATCTTCATTTAGTTATTAATTGGGTATTTATTGTTGTGCCAATTGGATTTATGATTGCGGTTATTTTCTTTTCTGCTTTGCTTCCAGCAAGACGTGCTAGTAAAGTTTCTCCTATTGTAGCAATTCGTGAAAATGATGATATAAAAATGCCAAAAAGAAAATTGTGGACTCCTAAATTTGTGAGTAAAATATTTGGTGTTGTGGGAGATCTTGCTCTTAAAAATATGAAGCGTAATAAAAGAAAATATCGTATTACTGTTTTATCTTTATTTGTTAGTATTGTTTTATTTTTAACATTTAGTACTTATTTAACTTATGGCTTAGCTACCATAAAAGAATATGATTATTATGATTATGATATTGGAGTTAATATTTCTAATGGTGATTTTGATAAATTAAATTTAATTAAAGCAGATTCTCGTATTCAAAATTCTTATATTTATACAGATGCTAATTTACTTTATGAAATTAATTTAGACTCTTATCAATCAGAATTTATGAATTATTTTAAAGAGAGAGATTTACTTACAAATAACATAAATTTTATTGTTCTTGAAGATGAAGATTTTATGAAGATTGCAAGTCGTTATCATGTAGATTTAGATACTTCGTTACTAGTAAACGTTGGAAGTATTATTAATTATGAAAATAATGATCGATATGCTTATCGTGGAAAGATTTTTAAAAATAATATTGAATCTATCAATCTTTGTTCTTATAACAAAGAATTGGTATGTGATAAAAGATTAGATCGTATTAAATTAATAGAAGAAATTCCTGAAGGATTTCAGTATATCATGATGGATGTTAATCAAACTGTATTTATAAGTAAAAGTAATTTTATGTCTTTTTCTAAAGATCTTATTGAAGATGAAGATTATATGAATCGTTATGCATCTATGATTTTAATGACAGATGATTATGAGAATGTTTATCGGGATTTATTAAAAAAGTATGAGGATTCTGAAACTTATATTTATTCTCCTAAAA
This sequence comes from uncultured Bacilli bacterium, assembly GCA_910587775.1. Taxonomy (GTDB): domain Bacteria; phylum Bacillota_I; class Bacilli_A; order RF39; family UBA660; genus MGBC162267. Next base: position 2,848 of record CAJUNF010000061.1, read on the forward strand.
TGGTTCAAAAGGAACGAAAAAGTGCAATGCTTGCAATGAAGATTTTGCTTTATGGATTTATTTCTTTGGTAACTTTAATTGGAGTAACTAGTGTATTTAATACTATTCATACTAGTATTAATTTAAGAAGAAAAGAATTTGCAATGTTACGAAGTATGGGATTAACTCCTGGTGGTTTTAATAAAATGATTTTATTTGAAAGTTTATTTTTTGGATTAAAGTCTTTATTCTTTGCTCTTCCTGTTTCTTTTCTTTGTATGATATATGTTCATAGTACCATGAATGGATTTACTTCAAGAGATCATCTTTTAATTCCATGGGGAAGTATTATAATAGCTATTTTAGCAGTATTTTTCATTATACTTATCTCTATGCATTATTCTGTTCAGAAGATAAAAAAAGAAAATATTTTAAATGCGATTCGTGATGAAAATATTTAAGTGAGATTTGATCTCACTTTTTTGCTTTTTGTGTTATAAATGATTAGAAATAATGAGTAAAATGTGATATATTG
>CAJUNF010000062.1 GCA_910587775.1 uncultured Bacilli bacterium
AATATTAGTATGGCCGAGTACAGATAAAATATTTACTCTCTAGTTTATAACACTAGGTCTATCACTTTTTCACACTTTTTACTAGCTATTTCTAAGTAATAATGACTCTTGCAAACAAAAAAAGAGATCTTCTTTAGATCTCAATTTCTTTCAAATGAACTAATCTTCCATATATTATCAACTTTCGTTAATTCAAAAGGAACACTAAAATTATCATTACACTCTGTATCTTCATCTTCACAAACTTGAATCAATACACTTGCATTAATTACTTCATCATTTGCTATTACTAAACGGGTTTCAGAAGATATAACCTCAATCTCTGCAATTGCACTATATAAATAAATAGAATCAAAGATATCAGAATCAGCAATATAAAACTGATCTTTTATTAAAATAAATTCATTTATAATTTTATTATAAATTTCTTCTGTAACAAGTTCATTTAAAACTTTTACAAAATTCCCATCAAATACTACATAACGTTCATTATCAGAAACAGTATAATTAAGTGAATCAATTTCATGTGGTTCATAAACTTTACTATCATAAAATAAATTACGCAATGCTCCTTTTTTCTCTTCAACAATATCCCATATTTCATCAACAGATAAAGAAGACTCATTCGCAAATTCTAAATCATCAACTTCAGGTAAAACTACTGGTTCTTTATTAATGTTTTTATTCACTTGCTCTTCTTTAAAAAAATGAAACGAAATTGTTAAAACAAACAATAATAAAAACGTAACACTTCCTATCATAATCTCTTTTTTATGATCTAATATCCATTTCATAGTTACTACTCCTTTTCTTGTAAAATAATTTTAATTTTATTTTTAATTCTCTGTATTGTATTATCAATTTGCTTTGGTGTTTTATTTAAAATTAAAGCAATATCTTGATAATTAAGCCCTTGTACCATAAAGTTATAAACTTCATACTCACTAGAAGATAATTGTTTCTTTATTTTCATACGAAGATCATTATATTCTTCTTGTTTTGAAATTCCAAATAAAGGATCACTATTAGGTTCACTAATCATTTCATGAAGCGGAACTTGTTGTTCTCCATAAACATGATCTAAAGATAATGATTCTAAAAGGATTTTATTTTTAATTCTTCCCGCTTTTAAAATGGCATTTTGAAGTCTTCTTTCAATACATACTGATAAAAATGTTGATACTTGAACATTTTTAGATTCATCATAATGATTTAAAGCATCCGCAAATCCGACTAAGCCCTCTTGATAAAGATCGTTATATTCAACGCCTAATTTTTTTGCAGTATAAACATATTTTCTTATAATAACATCTATAACATATTTATATTTATTATAAATTATTTCTTTGGCTTCTTCACTGGATTCACAAATCATACTAAATAACTCACTATCAGAATAATTTTGATAATTCATATCAATCCTCCATCATATGAAAAATTAAAATTCCTGCTGCAACGCTCGCATTTAAACTATTAATACTTCCTTTCATTGGAATCGAAATAATCGCATCACTAGTTTTTCGAACAACTTCACTAATTCCATTTCCTTCAGAACCAATTACCAAAGCCTTTTTTAAATGATAATCATAAGACTTATAATCATTACCATCCATGGCACTTGCATACACCATAAAATTTTCTTTTTGAAGTTTTTGAATAGCTTGATGAATATTAGAAACTAAAATTACAGAAACTCGATTTAATGCACCTGCACTTACTTTCATAACAGTATCATTTACTCTAACACTACGATCCTTTGGAATAATAATATATTTTACTCCAGCAGCTTCTGCAGTTCTTATAATTGCTCCCAAATTATGTGGATCTTCTAAATGATCTAAAACTATAACAAAGGAAGAATCAAAACACTCTTCTAAATTAGAATATTCATAATCATGAATATCTAAAATAACACCTTGATGATGCCCTAAAACCATTTTATCCATTCTTTCAATTGGAAGGAATTCAAATTTAATTTTTTCTTTTTTTAACATAGATATAACTTCAATATCTTGTTTCTTTTTATTTAAATAAACTTTTCTTATTTTTTTAGGATCTGTTTCTTTTAAAACATTCTTCCCATACACAAGCATAGCATCACCCCAAATTTGCTTTATGATACAATATTTCCTTTAAAAATGCAAGAATGAACAAAAGTAAAAATCCTTTATTCTAAATAATTAAGAATAAAGGATATCTTTAATTAAAAACTAAGAACTACACGAAAAGTAGAATCGCTACGTAAAGCCCCAAGACTATGAGAAAATGAGAAAATTCCAGCACCACTACCCATATCAAAATCATAACCACGTGTTAACCAAGGGACACCATAGTTAACAAACCAAGCTTCGTCTTGATACCACGATCCAATCTGGCTTTGACGTGATCCATAAGTAGCTGTTGCAAAAGGTCCCATCTCTCCTGTTGCATCTCCGAGCATTCGACGATTATATGTCTCATCATTCACTGCATACTGATATGTATCATAATATCTTGTATCACTCGGAAAAGGTTTTCCAGTTGTAAGACTTGTTAATCCTGATGTATCTCCATCACATGTTGGACATCCGAGCGTTCCATTAAACCCAGAATTACTAATACTATTTCTTCCACTCATAGGTTTACCATTTTTATCAAGCATTACTCCCATCACATATTCCACAGCTCCTCCACTCATATCATATATTCCACTTATATTTCCTGTCGTTGAAGCTAAATATCCTACACTTGTATTCCATGGTTTTGTGACTTCTTCATCTATTCCATATTTATTACATTCTATATTGGTAGTTGTATATCCACATGTTGGTTCATTTACTGCACTATATCCTGTAACAAAATTTTCATTATTATTAATTCTTACACTTGCCATACTCCCATACTCACTATGTTGTAAATAAGCTACAGACCCCCATTCTGTATTCTTCATCATATGTGAATTGTAATCTCTCTTATAATCATACAAAGTATAAAACGCATTAGAAACTTGTATATTTCTCCATGAATTTACATTCGGTTTTACCTGTACACTTCCTGGTTCTGTTACGTTATAATTACTTGCAATACCTCTATATCCAGTCTCAAACTTTCCTACCCACATTCCATTTGTGTTAAATGAAGTAAATGCTGGAT
>CAJUNF010000063.1 GCA_910587775.1 uncultured Bacilli bacterium
TTCTTATATGGAGATGCAAAATGCTAGCTGAGTGGACAAGTAAATGGATTAAAGTTATTGACAAATTTAACGATATTGTAATTGATGATTTTGATTTTACTAATGGTATTCGTGGCCCAGTTACAATGAAACATTGTATTAAGTGTATTGCATCTAATCAACGCTGGTTTTTAGAAAAGCCGGGCAAATTACCTGAAGAAGCAAAATATAGTATTGAAGAAATTATCAAAGACTCAAAAAATAAAATAGGTTTATATCATTACAATTGCCATTGTCAGAAAATTGATATTCCAACACCAAAGGAATCAGATATAGAACTTATCATTCCCAGTGGGAAAATATGGTGGTTGTTTAATGATAAAAATGGATTGGTAACAGATGCATTAGGTTGGGAGGCAAATGATGAATTCTTAGAATATTTAAAGAAACAAGTTTTAAAAAGTTATTGCTTAGGACTATATTATATATTAGGCATCGATAATCACGGCGTTGCTATAAGCGTTAAAACTGAAATTAAAGGTAGTGGACTTAAAACAGGAAAGACATATTTTGTTAGGTCAGGATGGATGGTTTTTTCAAATGGAAAATTAAAAATTAATACATTGATAGCAGGATGGTGGGAAAATGAAATTGTTTGATAAAGTAAAAGTATTAGTTTCAAGAGAACAATATAAGGAAAGAAAAATTTATTAAATAAAATCAAACTTTAAAAACAGAGCTTTTTTTGGGAGTTAGATATAAAAAGTTTTTGCACATTATTAAACAAAGAGTCTATTAATCGTTGATTATTTATAAGATGGTTATGGGGGTGTGGTTTGACAAACTAACTCTTTACCATATTTTTAAACCTAAGTTGAGCATCAAGTTTGATTTAGGTTTTTTTATTAAAAGATATTGACAAATAAACAAAGATTATGATAATATAATGTTGTTGATATGAGATTGTTATTTTAACTTTCTCCATAAATACAATTTAAAATTGTTCACTTATTTTAGAAATAAAATAACTGGAGCACAAAAAAGCAATTTATGAGTATATAAATAATGTTTATGTATTGATAAAACTTCAAAGTATATTAATAGGTAAATTCTAAACTAGTATTATTTTAAATTGCTTTTCAGTAAAATGAGGAGTAATTTATTTTATTTTCAGGAGGTATAAAATGACAGAGGCAAGCAAATTTTGGAACGAATGTTTTGGTAAGGGGGTACTGGAAGCATATGATTATACTGGCAGATTAATAAAAAAACAAGCATATAATCAACAAGGCTCAGCTTATGGATGGGTAATAGAATATATTCTTCCAATAGATATGGGAGGCAAGAAAACTTGGGATAATGTATGGATTGTTAGTTATGAAACACATACTTTGCGCAATGGAAGATTAACGTATGTTATAGATGGAGACAGATATCAAGTAGAAAAAAATAATTGTGGAAATTATGAAATTTTTAAAACTGGAGGAAAAAATATGGATTTTTGGATAAAAGAATTTGGCAATGTTGAAGAAGCTGAAGATTTTACAGGAAGAAAAATTAAAAAATGCGCCCATGGACAAACTGGCTCAAGATATGGTTGGGATATAGACCACATATTGCCGTTGTCTCGTGGAGGAAAAGACAATGATGAAAACAAACAAATAGTACATGTTAAAACAAATGATGAAAAAGCGGATTTGACTACCTTTAAAATAGATGGTATTTTGTATCAAGTGAAAAAGACTTCAAAGAGCGATGAGCATTGCTGGGCTAATTATGATTATTCTGATAAAAAATATTGTATTGAAGAAATTTAAGAAACTATTGAGAGGATAATATGAAAAACAATCAAACTTTAACAACAGAGAAAATCAATACAATTATTGTTGGATTGCTAAAAAATCCAATGTAAAGAAAAAAATAATATTAAAATGTTTAGAAGAATTGAAAGTTCCTAAGGAAATTTTGCAAGACAGAACTCCAGAAGGGGAATCTAATATTATAAAACCCAAATTTGGAAGGGCCATAAATGAATTAGTTAAAAGTGGAATTGTTATTCAAGAGGACAATAAGTTAAAGCTAAAAAATGATTTATCATTGGAAGATGTCAAACGAGAAACAGTAATTGAAAACTTAATTTTTGAAATATTGAAAGTAGAAAAAAAGAAAGAGTTGTGGATTGAGATAGAAGAATGTGCGAGTTTGGAATCAAAAAAACATGTAATAAGAACAATAACAGGGTAAATTCTTAATGAATTAATAAAAAATAAAGTATTAATTAAAAATGATGGTTATTACATTTGCCTAATAAAACTGAAAAAACTTTGGAAGAAAGAAATAAACAAGCATTCAATATGCTTAGTGATGAAGAATTGGTTAATAAAACAGTTTGTATGCTTGCTAAATGGTATGAATATAATAAATATGAGGTTATTAAAAACTAAATACTGATGGGCCTCAAGATGGTGGAATAGATGGAATAATTAAAATTAAAGAAGGGATATAAATACAAAGTAATTATACAAGTAAAAATATTCAAAAGAGAGCAAAAGTGTTCCAGTAAAGGAAATTAGAGAATTTTATGGAGTGTATGCTGCGGATAATGAGGCAACAAAAGGCATTTTTATGTCAAATAAAAAGTTCCATTCAGAATCTGAAAGGTTTGTTAAAAAATTAACAAAATATTTTATACTAATTGATGTTAATAAATGGGTGCAATTAGCAAATGATTGTGAATATGATATTTCAGAAAAATAGTGCATGAATAATATTAAGTATTTTGATTGATTTATTATTATCTTACAACTTTATGATTTTTTTAATTTTATCTTAATATTTTACAAGAAATATGTTATGATATATTTACTTTTATTTAGGAGAAAAATATTTGTAGTATAAATAAGGAA
>CAJUNF010000064.1 GCA_910587775.1 uncultured Bacilli bacterium
TGGGGGGACTTGAACCTCCGACCTCACGCTTATCAGGCGTGCGCTCTAACCAGCTGAGCTACAAGCCCATTTCTGTTAAGGACTATTTCATTTTACCGTATAACTCTTATTTTTGCAAGAACTTTTTTTATTTTTTTTCGAGTTCTTGCAAAATTTAAAAATGCTATGTTTCTATATCTTTTAAAAAGCCTAAATATTTTGCTTTTAATAAAAGAATTTTTTTTACGGATTCATTAATTTTCTCTTCTTGAATATTCCCTTTTTTTATACTATCTTTTATTGATGTTATAGCAAAACTAGGATTTTCAGGCATAAGTAATATATCTACACCTGCATTAATTGCCATTTCATATATTTCTGATTCTTTATAGTACTTCGTTAAAGCTTTCATGTTTAAAGCATCTGTAATTACAATTCCTGTAAATCCCATTTCTTCTTTTAATAAGTTTGTAATTATCTCTTTTGACAAGGATGATGGGGTTTGATCTTTTGTAATACTAGGTATTGATAAATGTCCAATCATGATAATTTCTGCATTATTTTGAATGGCTGCCTGAAATGGAATTAAATCACTTTTTAATAGTTCTTCTTTCGTTTTTGATAAGACTGGTAAGTCATAATGTGAATCAACTATTGTACTTCCAAGACCTGGAAAATGTTTGTATACAGGTATAATTTTCTCTTCTTTTAATCCTTTTGCTACAGAGATTCCCATATTTGATACAAGATTATAATCGCTTCCAAAACTTCTATCTAAAAGTGATTTATTAGAAGAGTTTGTTAATGTATCTAATACAGGAGCAAAATTCATATTTATGCCATAAGCATTTAGATCTTTGCCTATTTTTTTACCAATTTCAAAAGCATAGTTTACATCATTATTCTTACCTACTTCTATCATAGATGGGATTTCGAATACTTGAATATCATTTTTTGTTTTTAAGCGTTGTACTCTTCCACCTTCTTGATCTATTGAAAGCAGTAAAGGAATTTTCGAACTCTGCTTTATTGCATCTATTAATTTTAATGATTCTTCTTTGTTGGTAAAATTTTCACTAAAAAAGATGAATCCTCCAGGTTTATTTTCTGTCAAATTATTTTGAAGATTTTCACTCATCATTGCAGTTCGATCTGAAATCATTAACATTTGCCCAATTTTTTCTTCTATACTCATTTCATTTAAATAAGAAAGCACTTTTTCTTCCTCATTCTTTTTCTTTGTTTGCGTTACTTCATAATTTTTTATAAATGTTGTGCTAATGCCTAATGTAATTACTATTATAATGGATGTTAAAAGTATTTTTTTCATATAATCCCTCTTATTTATTCTGTGATAATTACTTTACTTTATTCTTTTTATTATTACTTTATTTTCTATTCAATTTTTGTTATTTCTACTTTATATTCACCATTTGGACTAGTTATAGAAACAATATCACCTTTTTTAGCACCACAAAGAGCCATTCCCATTGGAGAAACATTCGAAATCTTATTTATGGACGCAGAAGTTTCTGTTACTCCTACTAATTGATATGTTTCTTCTTCTTGATCCTCTAAATACCTAATTGTTACAATACTCCCGATATTCACTTGATTTTTCTCATTTTCCTTTATTATTATAGCATTTTTCAATAAATTCTCTAGTCTTTTGATTTTTAAGTCGCATAAATTTTGTGCATCTCTTGCTGAATCAAATTCAGAATTTTCTCTTAAATCTCCAAATTCATATGCTATTTTTAATTGTTCAATAATTTGTGGACGTGTTTCTTGATAAAGTTTTAATAATTCTTTTTTTATATTTTCATAACCATCTTGTGTCATTTTTATTTTTTCTTGTTTCATTCTATCACCTCTTTTATATACGAAAAAAACCACAAATGTTCTTTGCGTTTTAATTAATTTAAAAATAATATAAGTAAAAAGTCGATTTTATTTTAAATGATTTTCTTATTTTTGTCAAATTACATTTATATTACAAAAGAAAAAAGCTCTATTGGTATTAAGCTTTAGAATAGTGCTTTGGGAATTCAAAAGTTTTTCATATATTTAATTTCATTTCAATTTGTTTCATTTCTTCACTACTTATAAGATTAGGATTATATTTTATATTTATTGTAATTTTCTCACGTTCCTCATATTTTTGAAATAAATAGTTCTCATTAAAATTACTCTCTACTTTTTCTATGCCTTCAATTTCAAATAAATCATCTATTGCTCCCATAAAACAATATTCACAGCAAAGATCATCTCTAATAATTGTATAATTGAACGTTTCAAATTTTGGATACTTATCAAAAGAAAGCATGAGAGGAATCTTTGTAGTATTTAAAAACAATGCGATTTCCATTTTTATTATCTTAGGAGTTATTAGATTAGGATCATATTTCAAATAAATATCTAATTCTTTTTCATTTCTAATTTCAACATCCAAAATTCCTTTTAAAGTCATTAAATATTCTTTTAGTTCTTTATCTCCCCAATTATAAATTACAATAGTTAATTCTGACATACTAACAAATCCTTTCTTTTCAAAGCTCTTCACTTCCATACTCAAATAGAAAAAACTAGACAGTACTTCTAGTTAATATTTATTACTTTCAAATTATATTAAAGCTTTTTCTCAAATATATATAGATGAACTCCTATTTCTGTATTTGTTTGATAACAAAAATCAATAATTTCTTTATCAAACTGAATATAGGGATCTTCTTCATTATAAATAGAAGGAACGATGATAATAGAAAAGTTAACATCATATTGCTTTTTGATTTGTAATAATGAAGGGATTTTCTCTTTTAATTCTTCAACAATTGCTTTTACTTGAA
>CAJUNF010000065.1 GCA_910587775.1 uncultured Bacilli bacterium
TTATAGAAAGTATGATGCATTCCAGGCACGCTTATTCGGGAGGATATCTGAGTTATTACTAGATGTCTGGATTAATAAAAATCATATAGAGTACAAAGAGGTTCCGTTGATATCTATGGAGCCTGTGCCTTGGCTAAAAAAGGGTGGTGCATTTTTAAAAGCTAAGTTCTTTGGAAAGAAGTATGAAGGAAGTTTTTAGTATGCAAAAGGTAACCCCGTTTTTTTCCATTATCATACCTGTTTATAATGCTAAAAAACTTCTACCGATAATGCTGGATTCAATCAATGCTCAAAGTTATGGAAATTATGAAGTCATTATAATTGATGATTGTTCAGAGGATTGCACATTGGATATTGCTAAAAACTATTCAACAAAAGATGCTCGAATAAGCTTTTTGCGACTTGCTAAGAATGGGGGGGTTAGTAACGCTCGAAATGAAGGGATAAAATTAGCTACTGGTAAGTACTCTTTATTTTGGGATGCAGATGACTGGGTAGATTCTGAGTGTTTAAAGACTTATTATAGATATCTATCTGATGAATCAGTTGAATGCTTAATAACCGGAGCTATTGAGGAATACAAGGACCACAATGTTGAACTAGTCCCGAGTTTTAATGATATTCAAAAAAAAGCTTCATTAGTACCCATTCTGATGGATCTTGAAAAGAAAGCACTTGTTGGATACTGTTGGAATAAAGTTTTTAAAACTGAGGTAATAAAAAAATATAATATTCAATTCAGAGAAATGCCGATGAATGAAGATTTTGAATTTACACTAGATTTTCTAGACCATGTAAATAATGTGGTTGTAGTAGATAGGGCATTTTATCACTATAGACTTGATCAAAGCAGTTCGTTGACAAAAAGATATGTAGAAGAGTTCTATGAAATACATAGAAAAAAAATACAAGATTATTTAAACTATATAAATAATAATAACCCAAACTATTTTGATGTATCTTTAGAAACTTTGAGGCCAATATATCTCCGCTACATATTGTCATCAGTTGCTAGGACTTTTTCGCAAAATTCAAGTTTTAATAATCAGACTAGGCAGAAATATGTCGAAAGAATTTTCCAAGACGACTTATTTAGAATAATGCGCTTAAATAAAGATAAAATCTATTCTAATACAGAAATAATATATTGGCCCGTTATAAAAAGAAAAGTTAACCTAACTATTATGTATGCAAGAGTTGTAGTTTTTGTACAAAGCAATATGGGCTCTTTATTTAGTAGAATAAAACAAATAAGATAATCAAAAAGGTTTGAGGAGTGGAAAAATGATTTGGATAATTACTCTTGTTACAATTCCTTTTGTCACAATTAACTACTATATAGGGAAGAAGGATATTTTTTCCCCGGGATTTGTGTTTTGTGGGGTATTTTTATTTTCTGAAATAGTGTGTATTTTAGAGTCTCAGACTTTTAATCTTGATTTCCATTATCAAACATTGCTGGTTTTAGTCGTTGGATTTATAGCGTTTACATTGGTTTCGTGGGTTTCAGTTAAGCACTATAACAGTTTAAATATTGTAGATCTAAACCGAGCTAAATCTGGATCGCTTAAATCTGTGCATGTGAATGGTTTAGCGGTCTATTTGCTAATAATAATCCAGATAATTGTTATAGGGTTATTCATTGGGTATCTTAGTTCAATAGCAACTGCATATGGACAAGCCGGGTTAGGACTAAACGGTAAGATCGAGTTATTTGATAAATTAACAAAATTTTTACCGGATGATTTTAAGGCTTTACAGGTACCTGTACCTATCCTTTATAGAATTTTAAATCCTATTGCGGAAGCAGGAGCCTATATCACTATTTATGTTGCGGTTAACAATTATTGCTATTCAAAGAAACTTCATCTATGGACTATTCTACCCATAATCCTGTTATGCTTCCAAATTGTTCTAAACGGAAGTCGAACTCCTTTATTTCGAATCATAACTATGATGATGTTTCTTGTTTACATGTTTAAGATTAAAAACTCTTCTGCAGTTGTCCGTAGACGTTTCATCAAGGTAATCATAATATTGTTGGGCGTTGTTGCCATCTCTTTTATCATGATATTGATCATAATGGGGCGAGGAGGAACTGAGATGAGTCTTAATCGCTATTTATTTATTTATACCGGAGCACCATTGGCAAATTTGGACACATACCTAAGTTCAGAGAACATTAACCATTCATCACAGCTCTTTGCCCAACAAACTTTCAGAAATCTGTATCAGTATTTGGAAAAACTAACCGGGTTTTCTATTTTTGGAGCACCTAATATTTTGTTCTTTCAAACGAGTCCATCAGGTGTAGAAATCGGTAACGTATATACCACTTTTTATCAGTTTTTTTATGATTTTGGATACATTGGTGTGTTTGTATTTACAGCTATTATGGCTGCATTTTATAACATTATGTACTTGTGGCTTTGCAAAGCTAGAAACTTCTTGAATGGACATATGAGTTATCAGCTGTTTATCTACTCGTATTTATTTAATGATCTAATCATGTCTATATTCTCGAATCGTTTCTATGAAACAATTTTAGAACCTCCTTTTATCAAAATAGCAATCATATCCGCAGGGATAGTGTTCTTTATTGTTAATTGGAGATATCATAATGACTCCTCAATTGGTAAAAAGATAGATGACTTTTATCAGCGTATTCAATCAATCACGAAAAGACTAATGACAAGTAAAACTGGAAGGAGTTAGTTATGAGAGTTCTTGTATTTGGAATCACTGATAATCCTGGAGGGGTTGAAGCTGTAATTATGAACTATTACCGTTATGTAGATAATAAAAAAA
>CAJUNF010000066.1 GCA_910587775.1 uncultured Bacilli bacterium
TAACACTAACACTATATCATATTTTACTTACATTTACTAACTATTTCTAAGTTTTTTGACATCAAAAAACTCTAGAAAACTAGAGTTTGACATTAAAGCAAAGGTGCAAAAAGCCTTAATAATTTACCAATCAATAATTTTATTTTAGAATACTGACTTAATACTTGAATGGTAACTTCTTCTGATTTTTGCAAAGTTTTTTGAAAATCATGTTCCATATCAATAATACTTCCATCACGATATAAATACACTGCATCTTCAAAATGCAAATACAAACTTCGATAATCTAAATTAATAGAACCGATTACTGCTCTCACATCATCACTAATAAACATTTTAGCATGTGTAAATCCAGGAGAATATTCATATATCTTAACTCCTGATTCCAATAAAGGACGATAAAAAGTTTTAGCCATATAATAAATAAACGGTTTATCAGAAATACCTGGCATAATTAAAACAACTTCTATTCCTCTTCTTGCAGCATATCGTAAATTATTTAACATTTCATGATCGATAATTAAATATGGCATAACAATATGAACATATTTTTTAGCTGTTTGAAGAACATGAAAATAAGTATCTTCTCCAATCAAATAGTGATCAAACGGATTATCTCCAAAAGGTAAAACAAAACTTTCAGTACCATTTTTTTCTGTAGACGTTAAATAAGTTTCATAATCATGATTTTTAAAATTATCAATATACCAATTTTCCAAAAACATTAAAACCAAACTACGAACTGCAGATCCTTCTAATCGTATCGCTGTATCTTTCCAATGTCCAAATCGTTCTATTTTATTTATATATTCATCTGCCAAATTAATTCCACCAGTATAACCAACCTTACCATCTACTACGGTAATTTTTCTATGATCACGATTATTATACTGTGTAGAAATAATTGGTACAACAGGATTAAATACACGGCATTCAATTCCATAAGACTCTAAATATTTAGGATAATCATGTGGTAAAAGCATAAAAGAACAAGTTCCGTCATACATAAATTTTACTTTAACTCCTTCTTTAGCTTTCCGTTTTAAAACGTCTAAAATAGAGTTCCACATTTCTCCTTTAGCAACAATAAAATACTCCATAAAAATATAATCTTTAGCATTCTCTAAATCTTCTAATAAATCATTAAACATATTTTCACCTAAAGGATAATACTTTGTTTTTGTATTTTGATAAATAGAATAGCCACTCATACGATTCATATAAGTAACGTAATTAGCTTCCATAGAGTCTAATTCACTTAATTTTTGAAAAACGGTTTCATCTTGTTTTTGAAAACTTGCCATTTCAGATTGTAGTTTTTGATATCGCTTCGATAAAGAATGTACACCAACTTGCATTTTAACAAACAAATAAATAAAAACTCCTAAAGCTGGAAAAATCAAAATCAAAATAATCCATGAAATCTGAAAAGCAGGATTATCAGACTGATTGATAATATGAATTGTTAAAATAATTCCAAGAACTGCAGCTCCACCAAATAACCATAACAAATATCTACTGAAAAAAACAGTACAGTAATAAATAACAAACCCTTGAATTAATAACATTAAAAGTGCTAAAGTAAAACGACTAAAAATTATTTTAAAAGGAAATTGTATTAAAGCTGAAATAAAATTACTCTTTACTTGTTTGTTTTTCATTTTTCTTACCTAATCCAATTAACATTGCAAAATTTTGCAAAATATTAACCCCTTCTGAAACGATTACACAAACTGCAATAACATGAGAAAGAATAATTTTGCCGTCAAATGGATTTAATAAAATAATTAACCCAGCAAAAATACATCCAATACTAATTCCACCTATATATTTCCAATAATGTCCGTCAGATAAACTATCTAAATGAAAACAAATTTGTAATCGATACGAATTATGATATATCAAATATGCCCCAATAAAGAAAGCTAACATACTTGCAAGCTCTTCACTTTTTAAAAGAGCTATTCCTCCAAATAAGATCATTAAAATTCCTTGTAAAAAATCATTTCTATAAATTCGATTTTCTTTAATTGTTTTAAAACATTTCAATAAATATAAAACACCAAAAATTAATCCTAAAAACCCTACTACAATAATAGAAGTACTAATAATATCTTCATTTTTAAAAAATAGTACTAAGGCAAATATAATAAGCAAAATACCAGTGACAAAAGAATACCAAATACTCTTTTTATAATCTTGTTTTTGTTCTTCTAATGACATAATCACAACTTCTTTCTATAGTTGTATTGTATCATCGGAAACAATATTTGCATAGAGAAAAACTATATCTATATACTTAATACGATACGAAAACTCATAATACCATCCATATCTCCATTTGCACGATGAAACGAAAATACTCCAGTAATAGTACTACGTGGAAAAAGTGTACCACGAATAAACCAAGGAAAAGCTGAATTAACAAACCACGCTTCATCCTGATACCACGATCCAATCAGACTTTGCTCTGATCCATAAGTAGCAGTTGCAAAAGGTCCCATTTCTCCTGTTGCATCTCCTAAAATTTTTCTATCATATCTATCACTAACTTCTGCATACTCGTAAGTATCATAATATCTGGTATCACTTGGAAATGGCTTTCCAGTAGTAAAACTTGTTAATCCAGAAGTATCTCCATCACAAGTAGGACATCCGAGTGTTCCATTAAATCCACTATTATATTTAGAATTTATCCCACTCATAGGCTTACCATTTTTATCAAGCATTACTCCCATTACATACTCCCATGCTCCACC
>CAJUNF010000067.1:0-351 GCA_910587775.1 uncultured Bacilli bacterium
ATTATAAATATTGTAAGTATTGATAATATGGGAGTACAAAGTTCTTGTGGAAGTGGCAAAAAATATAAACAATTCTGTGGAAAGTAATATAAATTATTAAAATTTAAAGCCGATTCTATTTTTATAGATTTGAAGTTATATAAAAGTGTTAACAATATTCTAGTTTGTTAACACTTTTTTCATTAAAAATTGTAATTTAACTATAAAAGCTTTTATTTATAGGCTTATGCAAAAGTTTTCGACACCAGTTTACTACTAATTTACTACTTCTATTTTAAAATCAAGCACAAAAATCGTGTGCAAATTTTTAGAGTAAGTTCAGCTTTATTAAAGTAAGAACGAAAATGCAGA
>CAJUNF010000067.1:361-2583 GCA_910587775.1 uncultured Bacilli bacterium
TATAAGTTTATTAAATATTTTAGGTTTAATAGCGGGAGCTATTATATCTGTATTTTGCTTATTTAATTTCCTTTTAGGATTCAATAAAGAAACTAAGATAAGAGAAGACAGAAGAAGTTGGGCTTTAACAAGTTTAATTGCTGTATGGGTAATAATTGAAATAATTGCTTTATTAGTAATAATTGGTTCTGCTGGCTTAGATGCATATGATAAAGTAAATAATAATCTTCCAAACTACAATGATAGTTGGAATTGGTAAAAAAATATTAAAAAATATTGCAAATTTTTAGAGTAAGTTCAGCTTTATTAAAGTAAGAACGAAAATGCAGACTTATTTCAGATAAATCATAAAAAACTGAAATAAGTCTTTTAATTTATTACTAAAAAAAGTAAATTATTGCATACTTAAAATAACTGGCTAATGTCAGTTTTTTAAACTTATTTCAGTTTTTATGTTTCCCTGTAAATAATAAAATTTCTATATAATGTTTTTAAATAATTTATTGTATAGTTCTTCACCAAATACTTTAATAAAAGCATCTGATGGTGTAAAAGAATCTAAAGATCTAAGAGGTTTATTTAATAATGTATAATTAATTTGTTTTATATCTTGTTTGGTAATATGATCTACTGAACTTTTTTTAGGAAAAAATAATCTTAATTGTTTATTTATATTTTCTACATTAGGTTTTTGAGTAGAAATATAAGGGTCACAGAAAAATAATTTACATCGTTCTTCACCAGTTATTTTAGAAATAGTTATTCCATCGATATCACTCATACAAGGGTCTCTATCGGTAAGAATCGCAGGAATTAATATTTTAAAATTATCTATTCCTATTCGTTCTTCAATTTTATCAAAAAATTGAACTACTTTTTTAGAATCGGGATTTTTAATAATATCCAATAAAGTGAATTGCAATTCAGGTAGTATTAGTGATAAAATATTATTGCTATCTGTTTTTATTGCACCTAGAAAATCTAGTTGCCAAACATAAACATTAGGGTTGTTGTGTCTAAAAGCAAGATAGTCAATATAAGTATGATTACTTCTATCAATTTTATTGTTAGAGTATTCATACTTTTTATTATGTTTACGTTTTTTATATTTGACAGCATAAGGCAAATCTAATCTGGAAGTAGTTAAATAACCTTTATTAATATATCTATATAAAGTAGTAACAGACTTATTAATAGAATTATTATTTTCAACTTTAATTTGATAAATAGACTTGTTATTATCAACGCCAACTTTAATAATATGATCAATTAATTTCATTTCTTCATTATCAATATCAATACCATTTCTTGAAGATTTCAAAGTGTAATCGGCATTATTTTGAGCGTTTTTAGCATTATAAATGTATTTGTTAAAAGGACAATCAAAATATCTTTTTTTACAATTGGTACAAACATAAGGCCATCTATTTAACTTAGGACATATTTCATTATTATTTTTAATGGGTTCTACTAAAATTCTGTTTCTTTTAACTTCTCTAGATATACCAGTAGGGTGTAAGTTTAACAAGATTCCTAAATCCTTAACTTTCATATTATGAGAAATACCTGAAGCGATAGTTTTTCTTTGTTCAAAATTAATATGTTTCCATTTTTTCATTTTTTACATCTCCTTTTTGTACAAGGAAACATAAAACATATTATACTATAAACAGACTTATTTCAGTTAATTTATTAAAAACTGAAATTCATTTGAAAATTGGCAAATAATGATATTTCTCTTTTTTAGTAATTGCATTTTTAAACTCTTTAAGTTATAATTATGATAATAGTAAAAGGGGCTGTAATTATGAATGGCAATAATGAAAATAATAATGAAGGATTAAATGCGGTATCTTTAGGTAGTGTTGATAATAGTAATCAAAATTTAAATGTTCCTATTAATGATATACCTCCAGTTACACCAATTCCTGAAGAACCAATGGAAGTATTAGATGATGTTCCTAGTGTTACTCCAGAAGTATTAAATAATGAGGTAGTAGTAGATAATCAAACTCAAGTAGAGCCTGATATAAATGCTATACCTGAGGTGCCACCACTTGAACCTGTAGCACCAGTTAATTATGATATTCCTGAGGTTATAGATAATGCACCAGTATTTAATGATATTGGAACTGTACCACCAATTAGTGATATTCCAATTGTTAATAATATAGCAGAGCCTGCAGAACCGATTAAACCAAAGAAAAAAGGAATGAATAAAA
>CAJUNF010000068.1 GCA_910587775.1 uncultured Bacilli bacterium
TACTATCTATGAAGAGAATAGTCGAAAAACCATTGAAACAGACATCTTTAAAAACAAAAACTATAATTTAGAGATAGTAACTGATAATAGCACATTTAATATAGAAGCCGAAACTACTAATGATATCGATTTTGGTTTCAAAACTAGACTTTATACGGGAAGACCAACATTAATAATTAGTGAATCTACTTATGAAAGTAAGTTTAGTAGTGATAACTATGAAAGTGAATACTTATTTAATTCTAAAGATTATAAAAAGATAAATGAAGATTATAAAAATAATAAATTAAATTTAAAATCTGAAGTCCAAGTATATAGTCCTAAGATAGAAGAAGCTACTATAAAAAACATAGTTTTAGCAATAAACATTTTATTCTATGGTTTTATTGCTTTAGTAGTATTAATTGGTGTTACGAGTGTTATTAATACTATTAATACCAGTATGAACCTCCGAAGAAAAGAATTTGCAATGCTAAGAAGTGTTGGTTTAACTCCACATGGATTTAACAAAATATTATTCTTCGAAAGTTTATTCTTTGGCTTAAAATCACTTATTTATGGTATACCCGTATCGATAGGAATAAATGCTCTTATTTCAAAATCTATTGGGAGAGTATTTAATACAGGTATGATTATACCATGGGATAGTTTAATTATTTCAGTAATAGGTGTATTTATAATAGTTATAATCGCTATGAATTATGCATCTAAAAAGATTAAAAAAGAAAATATCTTAGAAGCTTTAAGAGAAGAAAATATATAATAAAAAGAAAAAGAGTTTAATAGTTAATTGCTATTAAGCTTTTTTTGACATAAAAAGTACTTTGTTAGTGTAAAGAGTTTTGGGGTAAAAAGATAAAAAAGTCGAATTATAATAAATTTGATTTTTTTTAATTAAATATAATTATATCCATAAAATTTTCTTTTTATAGAATTTTCATGCGTTAAATCAATAAAATTTCTTTTGTTATTAGTTGTTTTAATTTTAATATTGATATTATCAGTTTCATTGGAAGGATTAAAATTAACATTGTCTAAATAAAGTTGTTTTAAATCTGCGCCATTAATTTTTAATAATCTTATCTCAAGCAGCTTATTTAGTCCTTTTTTAGAATAAGATTTAGGTCTAGAAGTGAATAAATCAGCAAAAATATGAGATATATGAGATTCCATAGAACATTTAAGGTAAGGTTTGTTTTGATATAATTGTCGTTCTTTCCAATTATTTAAGATATATTGCATTTTAGAAGTGATAGTAATTTCTCTATCCTTGTTGTCTTCAATAAATTTTGAACATAAGCTTTTAAATAAAGTGATATTATTCTTTTTAACAGCAAATAAGAGGGCATTATACCAATGAGGATTATTATTAGTGACAAGTTGTTTCAAAGCTTGAGAAAAATGAAAGCCATCCATTGAAAAAGAGTTTTTAATATCTTTATTAAACTTAAACCAACAAGATTTAGGGAAATTCTTAATCCAAGGAGCACAGTCTCCCATAAAACATATTTCTTTTAAATAATCAGTATCATAATGATTATAAATATAATTAACGACTTTTAGAATCAAATCATTATTGATAGAAGCTTCAGTATGAGAGCCAATAAGTTGATAACGGTCAATTGAATCAATTTTTCTTTTTGATTTGTAAACTAACTTAGTATTTTCAAAAATAACTGCAGCCTTAATCATATGGTCTTTACCATTGTTAAATTGTGAGCCGACAAACTTTTCGTCAAGCATAATAAATAACCTTTCTATTTTTCTAATTTGAGAAGTATGGTTAATATCGTAATTAAAATTCATAACAATGTTTCTAGCAGTAGCCCGAGAAATATAAATATTATTAGAAGTTCTTTTACCAATTTTATTAGATACTAAATATCCTGCTTTAGAATAGCTTGTTGAAGCAGAAGCATCAACAATTTCAGAACAAACAAATGGGTCAAAGTGTTTTCTTTTAGGAAGACTTAAAAAGAAGTCAGTAAAAAAGAATCTTTCATTGGTTATTTTATCATAGTAGTATCTTCTTTTAAAGGTTATTTCACCAAACAAAGTAACATAATTTTTTCTTTCATAAAATCCTTTAGAAATACAATAATTTTTACGATAAGAAGAGTTAAAAAATATTTCGTCAATATATTCAAAATAGGCTTTGATTATATTTTTCATAAAAGAATCCGAAAAACTATCTAAATCATTTATGAAATCAAAATAATTATTAAAATTAGATGTTTTAGTATAATAATTACCTTCTTCAAAATATTTTTTTAAAAAATTATTAAAATTGTCTTTTAAAAATTGGTTAAAATATGTTATTATATTCATAAGAAATCATTCCTTTGTTATTTTGTTCAAATTTATTATAACACGTAATGATTTCTTTTTTTATGTCTTCCCCCAAATTATTTTACACTATCA
>CAJUNF010000069.1 GCA_910587775.1 uncultured Bacilli bacterium
TCCAACTCTTGACCTCGAATTTGATTAACACTTTTTAAGAGACACTAGTGACTTGGCAGATCTATTAAGATAATACAATGATATTCTAACATCTTTTAGTTCTGCGAAAGTATAATTATTTTCAGAAATACGGTATATTTCAATTCCACGATCAACTATTTTCGTGTAAATAGTATTGTTATTAAGTTGAACTTCTATTAATGTGGTTTTAATATTAAAAATACTTGAGATGCTATTTCTTAAGAGACCATTGACTATATCTCGATCATATTTATTATTTGCAATCTCTTCAGAATCTTTATCCTTTTCGCTATCACAAATAATCTCAATTTGAAAATCATTAGTTTCTGATAAAGGATTGATTAATTTTTCCAAAGACCGCTTTAATTCCAAAATTTTTTTTCTAGTCCATTTGTCAGTCGCAGGAAGCCCCGTTATTTCTAAAATTGTTCCAGAATTAGAATCATTAGGGAAGTGTATATTTGCGTCAATGTATTTATATTCAATTTCAATTTCTGCAAATTCTGTTCTTTGATTCCGTTCAAATTCACTCCAATCTACAAAAATTTGTGTTATTTTAGACGATGTTTCATTTTTTGTTGATAAAACTAATCGCTGTCCTAACCTATCACAAGAAAAGCGTCCAATACCTTTTGCCCCTGCATAATGTCGTTTTATTCGGTCTCGATAAGACGCATTCTTCCCATGATTATCTTCACTCCCGTCTTTTTTAGCAGAAAACCCAAGAAAAAGCCATTTGTTACGAACATCATCAAAGGTCATACCTTTGCCATTATCCGCAATAATAATCCGATCTTCTTCAAATTTAATCTCTACTTTTGTTGCATATGCATCATAAGAGTTTTTGACAAGTTCGAAGATGGCTATATTATCATTTACGATAAGGTCTTTGCCTATTAAATCTTTTAATGCTGAGCTTATTTTAAATCTCATTCGGTCCATACTGCAACATTTTTCTGATTACTCGACCTGCTAATTCTGCGAATAACGGTGGAACAGCATTTCCAATTTGGGTATATCGTGGCACTTCTTTTTTGCGCATTTTTCCACCTGTCGTATACTTCATTTTGAATTCGTACCAGTCTGGAAAAGATTGGATTCTGGCATATTCTCGTACTGTTAAAATCCGAGGCTCTTTATAATGAATATAATCATCTGGATGACTTGTTAATGTGGGTGTAATAGTTTTCTCATCCAATACAGTCAAACCTCTTTTACGAATATTCCATAATTCTCGCTCCTGATTTGCAATTCGTTTCCCTTTAATCGGGTATTGAGAAATCAATTTTGCAAATAATGCTATTGAATCGGTATTATGATGCGCAAAACTATGACTGTCTGGGATAATTGAAGGATCAATCCCTGAACGCATTAATTTCTGATAATTAGACATAACATCACCATATAATCCTGAGCAAAAGCCATGTCTATCTGGAGTCATAACTTCACCATTTTCTTTCAATAAATCAGAAATTGCATCAGACAAATTAGTATATGTTGTTAGACCTTTTTCGCTAAGGAAAGAGTCCACAGATTCCGTTAATAATTGCTGAAACCACTTAGGATTGCCATTTTTTATACCAATTAAAATAAATCGTTTACGCCGTTGGGGAACTCCATATTTTGAAAAATCAATAATTTGAGGCTCAATATTATACCCTAAAGACTGTAATGCGTTAATTACAATTTCAGAATAAGGTATTGCATCTTTGTTGTTTTTCTTATTAAATGCAAAAGTAAACCCCTTGACATTCTCAAATAAAACAACCTTGGGTTGTATTAATTTTATAAATTGTACATATGAAAAAACCAATTGATTTCTAACATCATTTTCAACACGTTTACCAGCCATTGAGAACCCCTGACAAGGAGGTCCTCCGACAACAAGGTCAATATTACCCTGTAACTCTGCTAACTGAGTTGAATGTTTTAAAAGGATTTCGTTTATATCGTGATTAGAAATTGGCAACCATTTAGGCCAATCAAAATGATTTCTATTGTCGATTAAATTATATTTTAATGTGGCAAAAGCAAACGGACTTTTTTCGATTGCAAACACGCCACGCCAACCGGAGAGGTGCAATCCTAACGATAGCCCTCCACAGCCAGCAAACAAATCTATGTAGTTAAATTGTTGTTGCATTTTTATATATTTGTCCACGCAAATGTACTAATAAATTATGAATTAAACAAATTGAGTTTCTTGTGGGGATTTTTTACCTTTTCTCATTCTACGCAGGTTCAACTGGCAAGTGCAAAATTAGCGATTTGTTTGAAGAACTCG
>CAJUNF010000070.1 GCA_910587775.1 uncultured Bacilli bacterium
TGAATACAGAGTTTAACAATTTCGCATTAACAGATTTTAAGAGACGCCAGTGGGTTGATAGTTCTCATAGTATGAAAATTGTTATTGTGAGGGCCATAAAGCATATTGCAACCTCTGTGTTTGAGTCTAAGCATTTACTCTCTGGCAGTTTGGAAGTTTTAAAATATTTTAAAGAAGAATTTAAAGGGGATTTTGATTTGTATAGTCTATTCAATACCTTAGAAAATAATTATTATTCGACATCTTTTGATTTTGTAAAACGAAGAACAGAAATTGTTATTAGTATTTCTAATCCAAGAAGAATAGAAGGTGATGTTGAAATTTTTCAGTCTTCAATAAATGATTTTCAAGATACTTTATGCTGCCAAGCGTCTATTCTTTTAGGAGAAGATTTTAATGATTGCAATTTTTTTACTTATATATTAAAATGGTATATAAGCAAAAATGCTCTGAATATTAATTATAACTTTGATACAGATAATTGAGGTGGAGTAAACATATGTAGATCAATAGATAATCATATTGAAAATAAGAGAATATTATTATCTATCATAGACACAGATAGAAAATATCCAAATTCTCCGACAGGTGACACATACAATAAGTGCCGGAAATATTTAAGAAAAGAAAAGGGGAGCTTTAAACTTATTGCATTAGATGTTCAAGAAATTGAAAATTTGATGCCTTTTAATCTTCTTGATAATAAATCTTTTTCTGGAGAACATGCATCCAAGAAAGAAAAATTCGATTATTTACGTTCTCGAAATCCGAATTTATTGCAATATTTTGATATTAAAAAAGGTATAAGGAAAAAAGATACGGAAAACGATTCTTCCTACAAGGAATTTGCAAAGCAATGCTGTGATTGTAATCCTGATATTAATGATTTTGACATATATTACAATAATCTTTGCGATAGTGATTATGTATATCCTCCTCTTTCTCGCATATTCAATTTAATAGAAGAGGATTTGAAAAATAGTTCGGAAAATTTTGTTTTGTTAAATTTTCAAGAACGAGAGTGGAATAAAATAGGTGAAAAATTATTAGAGTTTGGGTGTGCAAGAAATAAAGAAGCACTAAATTGATTATAATACTAGATTTATTAATTGTTTTTATATAAAATCAGGGAAATTTAAAGCTTGTATAGACAAAGATTTGCACCTATGTATTTTATGGCAAATGTAAAATTATTCTAGCTTTATGCTTATTAGAGAATAGAATATTATACGATACTTATTACTAGGTTGATAAATGTAAGGCTAAAATAATGCATGATGCAGTTTTACGCTGTCTTGTACTTAGAAAAATAGCTTTATGACTTTCGATATTTCTTTCTAAAATCAGTAGGATTGCAATCTTTGTATTTCTTGAATAGTCTATTCAAATGGCTTTCATCCGTAAAGCCCAATTCCTCTACTATTTCGTTAATCCTCATTTCGCTGTGCAAAAGCCGACTTTCTACCATTTTCATTTTATAGTCTAAGATATATTGCTGCATGGTTTCATTAGTCTGCTTTTTGAAGTATTTCCCAAGATAATTAGGAGAAATGCCAAAATGTTGACTTATAGCTTTGGCTTTTATTTTTTCGGGATAACAAATGTTGGACTGAATGTATTGCAAGATATTCAGTGACTTTTCTTCTGAGTTCTCATCTATCTGTTCGGGTAAGAACATGGCAATGTTACGAGCGACAACTATAACAATCGTATTGATTAACTGCGTGATAATTTCACTGCTGTATATGTTTCTATTCACATATTCACGGATAATCGCTTCTATCATAGGTTTAACCAGCAATTTGTCAGTTTGATTGCGCAAGATGCAACCGGGACGGTGATTAGCGTGTTGCAGTATAAATTCTAACCGTTGTATGTTTTCTGCTCCAAAAACAGCCGAATGAATGTAGATGTCATTGAATTTTATATATACAAACTTTGTGGTAGTGTGAATGTCGAAAGAATGTATATCTCCGGGGGTAATCATGAAAAGATGTCCGTCATGGTACGGAAATTTATTGTTGTTTATCCATTGAATACCTGTTCCCGATAGAATATACACCAGTTCAAAAAAGGTGTGGTCGTGTTCCTTTAATTGTGATTCGTCCAGTTCACTGAAACAGATTTCAAACGGTTGATGTAGATTTTCCCTTTTCATTTTATCTATTCTGCTATTTAGGCGTAAAGGTACAAATAAATAGAAAAATAATACATATATTTACGCATGAATGTGTATAACTTTCCTCTAAATCCTATTTGCCGTATATGAGGTAATATGCTTCCAAATAT
>CAJUNF010000071.1 GCA_910587775.1 uncultured Bacilli bacterium
GTAACGGTTTCTTATTTCGAATGGGTACAAAATAACCAAGGTTATTATTGGACTGAAGAAGAGGTAAACACGAAACTACGTGAAAAACTTACAACTGCATTTGACACAATATATGAATTAGCTCAAAACAGAAAGATTGATATGCGTTTAGCAGCTTATATAGTTGGTATCAAGCGTACTGCAGAGGCAGCACGTTACCGTGGATGGGCATAAATATTTGAATAATAGTAGTAAGTTTAAAGAGTCTGGGACATAAATATCTCTGATTAAAGAATAAACGTCAATTTCTATTGAAATTATATAGAAATTGACGTTTTCTTTGTTTTTATAAAATTTTGTAGCTCGTTGAGCTACTATTTTTCTTATGTTTAGTGCCATTAAGACAAAACCAAGCTCTCGTTTAACCTTATTTATTCCTCGAACCGACATGCGAGTAAAACCCAAAATAGCCTTCATAAATCCAAAAACTGGTTCTACGTCAATTTTTCTTTGACTATAGATTTTTTTAGTTTCTGGTTCTGAAAGCTTTTGGTTAACTTGAGATTTAAAATATTCCCAATTATAATTCTTCATTAACTTTTTATTCTTTTTCGAATGCAATTTCATACATTGATTTTTCAAGGGGCAATTTGAACAATCATCGCACTCATACAATTTAAAGTCTCTTTGGAACCCATATCTATCTTTTTTGTATGCGTATCTTTTAAAACCGAGTCGTTTGTAATTTGGACAAATAAATTCATCATTAACTTCGTCATACTGCCAGTTTTGAGTATTAAAAATGTCATCTTTATATTTCTTAGTTTTATCTTTAAGAAACATGCCATATGTGATAAGTGGTGTTTTATTGAAGTCATCAATAATTGACATATAGTTCTGTTCACTGCCATATCCAGCATCAGCTACTATATATTCTGGAAGTTTACCGAAGGTATTTTTTATCAGAGTTAAGAATGGAATTAACGTTCTTGTATCTGTTGGATTTTGAAACACATCATATGATAAAACAAATTGATGGTTTGTCGCTATTTGTAAATTATAACCTGGTTTAAGCTGCCCATTTTTCATATGATCGTCTTTCATTCTCATAAAAGTAGCATCATGATCTGTTTTAGAATAACTATTTCTATCTTTAAGAATAGATTGCTGATATCTGTATTTATTTTTACGTTCTGAATATTCGGCAATTCTCTTTCTATATTTTTTTATTTCAGTTCTATTTTTACGCTTTATTCTTCTTGTTTCAACATTTTTTGATTCATTCATTTGATTGGTTAAATCTTCGATTTCTTTATCTAAGTGTGTTCCTATTAGATCAATTTCTTCTTGAGTTAAATTTATATCCCTATCTTCTTTAATTTCAGGTACAATTTTATTTTTAACTAGTTCTCGATAAAGTAACGTTGAATTTTCGTTCATCTTAGTTTCATAGTTTTGAATACTTCTTTTCCATACAAATGTATATTTATTGGCATTAGCTTCTACCTTTGTGCCATCAATAAAAATAGATTTGTCATCAATAAGAGATTGTTCAAGACATTGACTATGAAATTGAATAAAAAGAGATGCCAATAAAGCATCCGTTTTAGGATTCACTCTAAATCGATTAATTGTTTTATATGAAGGTATTTGGTTTTGAGAGAGCCACATCATTCTAATACTATCATTAAGAAGTTTTTCTATTTTACGTCCGGAAAAAACGGATTGTGTATACGCATATAGAATGATTTTTAACATCATTTTAGGATGATATGAAGTTGCACCACGATGATGTTTGAATTCTTCGAATTCAATTTCAGGTATTGTTTCAACAATCTCATTTACATATCGTGATATATCATTATTAGGTATTAAAATTGAAGTTTCCATTGGTAGTGTAATTTGAGTCATGTTATAATCTTTATACATAAGGCACCTCGTTAATTTAGTTTAGTAGTGTTTATTAAATTATACGAAAGGGCCTTATTTTTTTGAATAATAAAATGTATATTGTACCGATTTTGTAACGTGCTGACGCCTGGGGGAATAGTATGAGTGAGAGACTACAGGCTCGAACCATACCCCAGGCAAGCATGCACGGTCAAAATCGTAAGATTTTAAATATAAAGAGGACTAACCCATAAAGGATTAGCCCTCTTTTTGAGATTGGCATTTATGTCCCAAACTCTTTTTATAGTTTGTTTTTGATATGTACCAAGATTTTATTTTGTAATGGAAATAGTTGATATTATTTAAAATGTTCTTAAATTAAACGAATAAGCAATTTAATATTTAAGGATATCTAT
>CAJUNF010000072.1 GCA_910587775.1 uncultured Bacilli bacterium
CATCCAACTCTTGACCTCGAATTTGATTAACACTTTTTAAGAGACACTAGTGCTATCAACCATTAATTCATCAGACAAAACAAATAACATATTTATAAATCTATAGGATCAAAAAAACCATAAGGCCAATTCTTTATTTGCCCATTATCTTTGTAGCAAGTCTGCGTTATTATTGAGTTCTTACCTTCTTTATCTTTTTCAAAAATGATAAGGCCAATTTCGTCTTTTCCTATAAAATTTTCTGATATTCTTCTCCCAATTCTATTTATAAGCGATTGACTATGAGTTTCTATAAATAATTTAATATCGATATTATTTTCTTTTCCTTTTTTTATTGCTTTAATAAAAGCATCTGCTATTTTTGCTTGCATTGCAGGATGCAAATGCAGTTCGGGTTGTTCAATTACCACACATCTTTTAGCATCTTCCTCATAAGGTCTCTTTTGTGTAATGTACCAAAGTTTTGTTATGATTGGCAATATTTGTGAATAACCAAATCCTACGTCTGCAAGATTAAATTTTCCATTTTTGTTTTGCAAGTATATACTTTGATGTCCAGTTGTATTAGCTACTCCAATACTAATACCTAGTATTTCTTGTGTAAAGGAAGAATAGCTCTCATATTGTTTATCTGTTAATGATGCTATAAACTCCTGCAAATTGCGTCCATACGCATCAACATCCTTTACTTGCAACTCTTGATTTCTATAATATCTAGACGCTTCAGCACGACTAGGTGCAATATAACTACAGCCACTATAAAACCCTTTAAGTTCTTCATCTATAATCCATAGCAATAATGGTATCTGAGAAGTAATCCATAGGTAATAAACTTCTTGAAATGTTTCATTATATATGTCCCAATCAGCCGTTTTCCTTTGCAAAGAAATAATCTCCGTATTTTTTATTGATTTCAAAAGAGATTCTTTTGAACTATCCAACAAATTGAATAAAGACTCTATTCGAACTTGCTTTTTCAATCTTTTATCACAAAATTGAATTAATTTATTTACAGCTAAATTTAAAGTTTGCACTTGAAAATCTTCATTGTCCTTTCCTATAAATGTAGGCATCAAACCATGATTTGTGGTAAAGCTCCACTTGTTTTTTACACCGTAATTTGTCATGTCAATTTTCCCATTAATAAGAATCTTAACTGGTGAATTACGACTATCAACACTCATATCTATAACAAAACTTTTCAATTCTAATATGACACGATCCATATATGTCCCCTTAACATCATTATTAAGAGAAATAGTAACTCCTATATTAGAGTTTTCTTCTTTAGTGAGATTGTAAAGATTATAATAATTAATATATCTATATCGAAAATTTACCCTAATTCTATTTCGTCTCACTTGATCCAATTTGAAAGAAAAACGAATAGTTTCTTTTTCCGACACAAATTTATTTTTTGCTGTTACATAATCTCCAAAATCCACAGATGCTACATCAAACCACGAAACAGGCCCTCTTAGACTTTTATTTATAGATTGGCTTAGGAGAGGAAAGCTCCTTAAGAAAGTACTTTTTCCTGAAGAATTTGCACCAACTAAGATATTCAATGATTTCAAATCAATAAACTTTGAATCTTGAATACTTCTAAGATTTTCAATTCTTATTGCGTTTAACATAAAAACTTATTTTTGGATTGTGATTACAAAAATACAAAGAATATAACAAATAAACTATTTATTTGCTATTTAAATATTTAGTGCAAGGTGCAAGCATATATTTATATATAGCTTGCACCTTGCACTAACCGCAGAAGATTTATTTTCAATGATTTGCGTGTTTGAAAATAAAGTGGTATCTTTGAACCGAAGATAAAGGCAGACACAATCCCGAAAAGGGAAGTCAAATGCTCTTTGAAGAAAGTGCCTAATTCGTACCCCTTAAAAGATTGAGGTACGCTAAAATATTGATTTTAAGACTTGTGAGCCGTATGGTTCAAGACCCAGGCGGATCACGAAAGGGTTCGGAAGAACACCGCAAAGCACTGAAATCAG
>CAJUNF010000073.1 GCA_910587775.1 uncultured Bacilli bacterium
TTTTACAGAGGATGATACTATTGCCATTAAATAGAATGCAAAACTGATTGCTAAACTAATTAATAAAATTATACTAATTGTATTATCTTTCTTGTTAATCTCTTCGGTAATTGTTGTATCTGGTTTTTTAAATACATTTGTAATAGTATTAAAACTATTCTTAGCAGTATTTAATAGTGCATCAGAATTGATAGTTACACCAGCACTTGTACTAGTAGTAGCTTCACAACTACACTTTTCTTCTCCTTTTAATTCTTTTCCGCACTTAGTGCAAAATCTTTTTTCGACTTTTACTTCTTCTCTTTTCTTAGAACTAGTCTTCTTTGTTTCTTTTTCTTCAGCCATTTTACTCACACTCCTTTTTCCTATTTATATAAATATGGCTCAACTAAGTAAATATAAAAATTGTTAAATCCTGTTTTCTTACTTTCAGTTATAAACTCAATCTTTAAATCTTCTATGCCACTAACATCTATATCAACGTCTGGGTTAAATTCACTATCTTTAGTTATAATACTTGATTTATAAAGCTCTTTTCCATCTCCTGTGATAACAAAATATCCTTCTAAATCTAAGTCCCAATCTTCTTCACGAATTATTTTGGTTTTTAATCTATTATACTCTTTATTTAAACGATATGTTATATCACCATTTTTGCCTGTAAAAGCAAAACTAATATAAAATTCATAATCTATATCATTTATTTCTTTACCCCATAAAGATGTACTTACTGATGAACTTTTTGATATACGATATTTATTTGTTAATTTCTCTGGCTTTTTATCTTCATATTCTTTCTTTAACTCTTCTAGTTCTTTATATTCATCTGTGTTATCTTTAAATAATCTTAGAGTATCATCTATTATTTTTAGCGCTTCACTAAGTTCATTATTCTTTTCTTTTTCTTCAGCAATTTTTTTAGTATACTCAATAATCTTTGATACAACATTTTCATATATCTTCTTGTACTCTTCAGTACTACTTAAATCAATATTATTTTTTGTTTTGTTTTCTTTTAAATATTTTAATTCTTCTACATAACAATTGTAAATTTCAATATTAGTAGAATTATCATCTATTTTGATAAATTTCTCTGCTTCTTCTTTTAATTTGTTTATTTCATCTTTAACATAATTATTTACATATGCTGATGCCTCTTTATAATAACAATCTATTTCTATTACTCTACCATAATGATAATAGATATTATATCCTTCATCTTTTTTGTTTTCATATTCTTTTCCTGTTAAATAATGATGTTTTGAACTATTTAATTCTTTTAGTTCATTATTATAACTACTATATAAATCTTTATCTAACATATACTCTAAGCCATTATAAAATTCATATATATCTTTTAAAGCATTTGATACTTTGTTATATGCCTCTAATAACTCTTCTTTATCTTTATACTCTGTATTAAAGTTTTTAACCCATTTTTCCATTATTTTATGTGTTGTTTCTTTAATGCTGTTTAATACTTTTTCATTGTCTTTGTTACTTTTTAATACTTTACCCATCTCAATTAGTTCTTTGTTATTATTTACATTATAATTCTTATAATAACTTTGTAAACTATCTTCAATCTTTTTTATTGGATTATTTAATAAGATGCTTAATATTATAATAGAAATAATTAATATTACTATAACTATTCCCATAATAATTTTGTTTTTCTTAGGTAACTCTTTTATTTTATTGGTTTGTTCTTTTAATATTTCTAAATTTTGTTTGGATTTACTATTTTTAGAAACATTTTTTATTTCATGTCCACAACTTCCACAAAATTTGGAATCTTTACTATTTTTAGCACCTCATTTTTCACGTTTTTTAGTGATTTTGTCATTTTTCAAGTCGTCAAGTGGATATTTCTCATTTTCCATGATTTTCAGTTTTCTTGCCATATTCCACGTCCTACAGTGG
>CAJUNF010000074.1 GCA_910587775.1 uncultured Bacilli bacterium
TGGACCTACAGGAGTTGGCAAAACAGAAACAGTAAAACAAATTGCCAAAATGTATAATCAAGAAGATAATTTGATCCGTTTAGACATGAGTGAGTTTTCCCTTGATACTTCCATTCATAAACTAATTGGTACGCCAGGTGGGTATATTGGTCATGGAGAACCATACATTTTTCAAAAGTTAAAAGAAAATCCTTATCGAATTATTTTGGTAGATGAATTAGAAAAATCAAATAGTAATATTTGGAACTTATTTTTACAAATATTAGATGAAGGATACATAACAGATTCTTTTGGAGAAAAAATTCGCTTTGACAAATCATTAATCTTTATGACTTCAAATTTAGAACAAAAAAGTTGTGTTGGTTTTACAACACGTCCAAATAATGATTTAGAAAATACATTATCAAAAGAATTTCTAGGACGATTTGATAGTATCATCTCATACAAACCTATATCAGAAGAAATAGTAAAAAAATATATTCTAGAAAAATCCAAAGTTAATAATTCTGATATTGAAAAGTTTTTAAAAGAATCTGAATACGAAAAATATGGATTACGTAATATCTCTTTAATGTTAAGGAAAGTAGAAGATGAACTTCAGACAAACTAAATTTATTATTGATCATCCAAATCATTAGTGATAAAATGAATAAGTAGTGTATATAAATTTGTGCACAAGATAATTTTTGCATTACGAAGAAAACCAATATTAAAACATCTTAGTCAAAGTAAGATGACTAGAAAAATAACTACGATTTAAGGTAGTTATTTTTCTTTTCTAAAAAACTATGATAAAATACAAACAAATCAATAAGAAAGCGACAAAATATATTTTTTCTAAGTTTTGTAGCTATTTTTTTCTAAATACATAATAAAATAAAATAGAAAAGGATGAATTTATGAAAATATATAATACATTAACAAAGAGAGTAGAAGAATTCATACCCAGAGAAGAGAATAAGGTTAAATTTTATACTTGTGGTCCTACCGTTTATCACGATCAACATATTGGCAACATGAGAAATTATATAGGCCATGACATATTAGAAAAAACGTTAAGATATTTAGGGTATGATGTATTAAGAGTAATGAATATTACAGACGTTGGGCATTTAACTAGTGACTCAGACTCTGGTGAAGATAAAATGGTTAAAAGTGCTCAAAAAAAGAAAAAGACAGTTATGGAAATAGCTGATTATTATACAAACCAATTTATGCAAGATTTTATTTCATTAAATAATAGAGTTCCTGATATAGTAGCACCTGCAACATCTCATATTGAAGATTATTTTAAAATAATAGAAAAATTATTAAAAGATGATTACGCATACATAAGTGGAGGAAATATTTATTTTGATACTTCGAAGTTAAAAGATTATTATCAGTTAACCAATCATAAAGAAGATGATATGGTAGTTGGAGTCCGCGAAGGAGTAGAATTTGATAATAGCAAACGAAATCAAGCAGATTTTGTATTATGGTTTACAAAATCAAAATTTGATGATCAAGAGCTAAAATGGGAAAGTCCATGGGGAGTAGGATATCCAGGATGGCATATAGAGTGTTCTGGAATTAGTATGCATTACTGTGGAGAATACTTAGATATTCATGGTGGTGGTGTAGACAATATTTTTCCACACCATACAAATGAAATTGCTCAAAGTGAAGCCTATTTAGGTCATGATTGG
>CAJUNF010000075.1 GCA_910587775.1 uncultured Bacilli bacterium
TTTCCATATTAACTTTTTTTAGAAAAACTATTGACTTTTAATAGTTAGCCTTTCTGAATTTAAGTCTTCTTTTTCCACCATTATTTCATCAAGCTTGTTATATAGATTCTCTGACCTCACTATCTTAAACTAAATTAATAATAGAAATAAAAGTTGAACTGTCAATTTCGTAGATTCTAAGACCTCTGTAATTTGCCGTTCTCACTTAAACTCTTGGTAAATAATTTAACATAAAAAAATAAGATATAAATATTAAATTATTTACATCTTAAAGTATACTTGTAATTTATTCACAACTTCCATTTTTTGATTTAAAATAATTTTCGACATTCGTCATCGAGCTATCAATATTATTAAAATCTACAATTTTCTTTATTTCATCTGACATTTCTTTAGAACAATTATCACATTTAAAATAATTATTTGTACCAAATTCTATTTGATACTTTTTATTATCAATAGAACATATCGTAGTAGCACTACCTTCCACATTAGAATTTCCTGGAGATAATGTATATATTCCTATCCCTATTACTGCGACTATCATAAATATAATATAGCCAATAAATATAATTCCTATTACTTTTAATATTTTAATTATCATTCCTGCTAATCGTTCTGTATTACTTATTTTGTTCATTAAAAACTCCTTTGACTCATTATCCAAAATTTCATCAATGCTAACATTAAATGCTTTTGATAATTTTTTTAATTGTTCTGGGTTAGGTGCTGTTTCTCCTAATTCCCAGTTAGAAATAGTTTGTCTTGTAACTTCTACTTTTTCCCCTAGTTGCTCCTGTGAAAGTCCATTTTTCTTTCTTAATTGTAAGATTTTATTGCCTAAATTCATTTCATTTTCTCCTTTCACAAAAATTATATACTATTAACATTTAACATATCTACCAAAGTTTTTTGGAAGTTTGTCAAAGAGTTTTAACATTTCAGCAAATTGTAATTTATAATAATAACTTGTGTGAAAATTATTGCTTTTTAGATTTTTCGTCTTTTTTCTTTTTACTCCACCAAGTACCAGTAAGTGTACAACCTCCACCAATAAATATAAATAGTATCATAAATATCCAAAATTCCATATTCTACCTCCTCGTATAAAATTTTTAAACTATAATTTTTTCATTATAAATATTTCAATTATAAAAATAATAAATGTTATTAAACCTGTCAAAATTGTTAACAAAATCTTTTGATAATTTCTTTTTCCTATTTCTTGTTGT
This sequence comes from uncultured Bacilli bacterium, assembly GCA_910587775.1. Lineage (GTDB taxonomy): Bacteria > Bacillota_I > Bacilli_A > RF39 > UBA660 > MGBC162267. The sequence continues at coordinate 1,233 of CAJUNF010000075.1, forward strand.
ACTTCTTCATAAGATAATGACTTATTTTCCATAAAAGCAATAATTTCTTTAAATGTCTGAATATCATTATTCTTTTTGAACTTTTCAATGATTATTGCAGTTACAAATGTTACTACAAAAAACATTGCCCAAATAATAGCACCAATATATCCATCTATCTTAAATAACGGATATGCACTAAACATTAAAATCAACATTTCTACTAGGAAAATATAACTCATTATATTAAATTTTTCTATTTTCTCTTTACTAACTATTTTTTTCATCTCCTCTATATCTCCTTTTATAAAATCATCTAGAGTTACATGAAAAATGTTAGATAACATGGTTAAACTTTTTATATCAGGGTAACTTTTATTTGTTTCCCAATTAGATATTGTTTGTCTTGAAACAAA
>CAJUNF010000076.1 GCA_910587775.1 uncultured Bacilli bacterium
GTTTTTATTGTATTTTCAAGATGCATAGGCACTTATTCAAGTGCGAAGTTTGAGTTCATTAAAAATCTGCTTTATTTCCACAAGCGATAGTTTACTGAAAATAATCAAAGTATCTGCGGTTATAACCTTGTCTTTATTGTCCAGCCCATAAACCTGCACAAAGATTTTTGCCGTTTTATCTTTATTGATTAAATTTTCAATCAAGGCAATATATTCATGCTTTCCCTCAAGACATTCACAGCAAAAATCCGTAAAATCATCTGCCGGGTCCAGATAGTCTTTATATGAGAACCAATAATTATTTGTATAGTTGTTGCTCATTTCATCCGTTTTCAGCAACGTTAAAATAGAACCTTTTTGTAGACTATTCATATTGACGCTCCTTAAATATAATAATATCTCATCTTTCCGCTTCTTTGAAAATAAAACTATTGATTTTTGAAACAGTCAAGGTTTAATCCCTCTCCAATACACGAAACAATATCGTGGTGATTGAAGCCGATAATCCATTGATATTTTTTTGAAACAACATAATAATCTAACCAGCCATTATCTAAAAAAGCTGTATGATTTAGTAAATCAAGGGCTTTCACTAATTCAGATACATAACTTTCAAATATCCAAAATTCTTCTCCACAATACCAATCGCTGCTCTTGTCGATTAGAAAATAAACCATTTTATTTTCTTCTTTTATAATTTGAGGCAAAAAATGAAACCATGTTGAATAATCAACCGCATAGCACCCAAGAAGTTTTTTCATGCTTTTAGGACTATAACCATTCGTATTAGCCCAATGCAGACCGTTTTTCCACGTTTTTGTTTTATCCGCATATTTTTCTGCAATCTTTTGATATATATTTTCCCACTGGTTTTCACTCACTTTACGAAAACGTTCTTTCGATATGCCACACTTTGTTATTATTTCGTGTTCTAATCTAAATATATCACTTGCAGACCTGTTCATACTCTATTCTCGCTTTCAATCCATAATTTCATTTATAAAATCATCGTCTTTCAAAACTCTTTATTATAACATCTGAACAATAAAATCCTATTTCATTTTCTTCATAATCACCGACCTCATACTTTGAATTATTTTCATATCCTCTCACGGTCATATCTTTAATATAAAATCCAGAAATTTTACCACTTCCATGAAAGCGCCAAGAATTTACATCTACAAATTCTATGAAAATCTTATAATTATCTGGACTGGTCATACCTAATATTAAATTTGTATGTTCTTCCCAAGAATTATTATCTAATGTTGTTTCCCATTTCAAAAATATAATCGTATCAAACATATTGAAGTGGCTCATTTGAAAATCCGGTAAAATAGATTTGATTTTATTCAAGTTCACCTATACCCCACCTTTGCAACTTTATGATTTACGAATTTAATTATATCACTTTCACGCTCCATTTACCATAAAAACATAGGGCATGACAACCGCCACGCCCTACATTTCTTATCGTTCCAACGACTTCTCAATCTTCCACTTCTGCCCTTTCAAATCATTCTGTTTCTCATACAGACTATTGCGCTCTTTGCAAAGTTCTTTCATACGCTCCAACTGCGCCCGCACTCCCTCCCGGCAATCCGGCTCTA
>CAJUNF010000077.1 GCA_910587775.1 uncultured Bacilli bacterium
GCTGATGAAGGGTAATCAACTCGTCTAAGTGCTTGAAAAAGCTACCGATCTTTTGCTGCTCCTCTAAATTTGGATATAATAGATTCACTTGTTTTAAATCCTGATTTCTAAGATGAACAACTGATTTTCCTTGGGCTCTCCTGGATAATTCTCTTTTTTGTGTTCCATTTGATATAGTTATGGCTAAAAAGATAGCATTAAGGTCAGGTAATGGATGGATGATATTTAAATCTCCTCCTAATATTATTCCTTTTTTCAGTATTGCAGATGCCCTAGAAATATCTTCAGCACTTTCACCTGAAGCTGGAACTACTACATCATTCCCTGAGCTGTATATTGTTTTATCCTTAACCCTAGCAAAGGTATCTACTTTTTCTATATTCGTTTTATAGTTTGTATATAGGCTACCGTATAAAATAATTGGAGTTTGATTTGAATCTTGAACTAAATCTTTTTTTGAATATCCGTTTCCCTTTGTGAAACTTGCTAGTAATCCCAACTTTCGCAGTTCCCAAGCGTTCGCATCATCACCAGCAAATTCCCTAAATCTAACTTTAGGGATATTCTTCTTCTCTTCCACCATAATCTTTCTCCTCGCCACAAATTCAATTAATTCAACTATTTTTAAATGGAATTAACATCATAGTTAAAAAATCTAACAATAATTAATTATAAAAATTCAATATTTATACTTAATTGCTAATTTCACCTAGATATTTTCGATTAATTATCTAAATTTTTTACTCATTATACTAATTCTCAAAAAAGAGTTTAACTAAATCACACAGTGTATGATATAGCTAAACCTCTAAAATTTTTTCTATCTATATCTCTAAAAAATGATAATATTCAGTCCTAAATAGACCAGAATTCATGCGTATATTTAAGCATCTTGATCACTAGTTAGAAATATCTTTCACTAATCAGTATAACATGTTTTTACTGGATTTATCCCAAAATAAATAATTTTTACTTACGCTTGGGAACAGCGAAAGTTGGGGGAAGTTGCTAAAAGATATGATAATTTACGTATCCCGATATCGGAAGGAAAAAGAGAAAGAGGGAATATTCCTTACTATGGTGCAAATGGTATCCAAGATTATGTAAAAGGATTTACGCATCAGGGAGAATTTGTTTTGGTTGCTGAAGATGGTGCAAACGATGTAATTAACTATCCTGTTAGATATGTAGAAGGAAAAATTTGGGTTAATAATCATGCACATGTTTTACAAGGAAAAAAAGATATTTTAGACAATCACTTTTTGACATATATAATTAAAAGTATAAAAATTGCACCTTTTTTAGTTGGAGGAAGTCGTTCAAAACTAAATTCGAACACAATGATGAATATGAGTATTAACGTCGCTCCATTTAGAGAGCAACAAAAAATAGGCACACTCTTCAAGCACCTAGATTCGTTGATTACCCTTCATCAGCGTGAGTTAGACAACTATAAGATGTTAAAAAAGACAATGCTGTCAAAAATGTTTCCAAAAAATGATGAAAAATATCCTGAAATTCGTTTTACAGGATTTGCGTACGCTTGGGAACAGCGAAAGTTGGGGGAGATTGTTGAATGGAGTAAAGGATCG
>CAJUNF010000078.1 GCA_910587775.1 uncultured Bacilli bacterium
TGAAGAATACAGAGTGGGGAGCTATAGCTTATTTACAACATAGTAAATATGGAAGTATGGCAAGTGTAAGAATTAATAATAACAGTGATTATGTAACAGGATATAGTTCAGTTAATGAACCAACATGTGGATATAGTGAGACAAATCTTGAATGTAATAGATATGGAAATACAGAAGATATTACGAAACCTTATAACACAGAAGTAGGGTATTTAGCTTCAACGACAGGAAATATAAGTGGAATCTATGATATGAGTGGTGGAGCATGGGAGTATATGATGAGTGTTTTGTTAGATCAAAAGGGTAATTTTTTTAGTGGTACTAATTCTATATATAATAGTGGATTTAATGGTATTTTTGGTTGTCCTGCTTGTAATGGAGATATGTCTGGTTTAACAAGTCTTATAACTGGACAAAATTTTCCAACTGACGCAAAATATTATGACACATACTTATATTCAAAAAATGACTTTCAATATAATCATCGAATTTTGGGGGATGCAATAGGAGAATTTGGACCTTTTGCAACAGCTACTTATGGATCACAACAAAGACAGATCAGTTCATGGTATAAAGATGAATCTTGGTTTATTAATACAATTTATCCTTGGTTCGCACGGGGGGGGTTATTTGAATTAGGTTCTGGATCAGGCTTATGTAGTTTTGCACCTGATCCTGGAATAGAGTATTCTCATGATTCTTTTCGTGTAGTACTTTCTTTAAAGGACGGTGAGTAATATGAAAAATAAAAAGAAGATAATGATTGGAATAGGAGTAATAGCTTTATTTATAGTTTGTGGAATAGGAATAACTTATTCATTATGGAGTAAAACATTTACACAAGCAAATAAAAATACATTAGTAAGTGATTGTTTTCAGATTGTATTTGAAGAAGTAAGTGGAAGTGGAATTCAATTAGAAAATACATTTCCAATTATGGATCAAGAAGGAAAGAAGCTAAAACCATATGAGTTTTCAATTCAAAATAAGTGTAATGTGCCAGTAGAATATCAAATCAACTTTGAAGTGTTAAAAGAAACAACTTTAAATCATGAATATGTGAAAATGATGTTTCAAGAGAATAGTCCAGTGTTATTAAATACACTAGAAGTAACTGAAGTCACTTTAAATAATGGAGTATCTGCATATCGATTAGAAAAAGGATACCTAGATGCAGAAGAAACAAAGAATTACAACTTAAGAATATGGATGGATGAGAGCGTTACCCAAGAAAGTAATGGAGCAATGAATGCAAATTTTTTAGGGAAAGTAACAATAAAGGCAAGCTATTTAACGAAGTATGTAGAGCCAATATTAAATGGGACAGATCCAGTGTTAAAAGATGGATTAATACCTGTAGTAATAGCAGATAATGGAGTGGTAAGAAAAGCGTATGAAAATGAGGCATGGTATAGTTATGAAGAAAAGCGATGGGCGAACGCAGTTATATTAAATGATGAGAGTAAAATTTATCAAAGTGGAGAAGAAATTAAAGAAGAAGATATTGAGTCATATTTTGTATGGATCCCAAAATATCGATATCAGTTATGGGATTTAGGAAATTATGAAGGTTTAACAGAAG
>CAJUNF010000079.1 GCA_910587775.1 uncultured Bacilli bacterium
ATAACGAGCCATCTAAAAAATTTTATACTAAAATGGGTGGAGAAATTATTAAAGAAAGAACAATAGAAATAGGAGAAAAAGAATATTTAGAAGTTGGATTTGAATATAATATCTAACTGCAAAATTATAATCTATCGAGGAGGTATAAAATAATGGATAAGAAAAAAATGATGAATTGGATAATAGCAATAATAGTTGCTATTTTATATTTAACAGTAAGCATTATATTTAAGGCTTGGGCATATTCTTGGCTTATATGGGTAGTTTATGCAATTTATAGATTTATAGTAAAATAGACAAACTACAAGTCAAATTAGGAGTGGGATTAAATATGTTTAATTTAAGGAAAGAAACTATGAAAAAGAATATATTTTTAATACTATCAAATATATCAGCATTTGTATTTATAGCAGGTTTAATGTGTACTATTTTAGGAGATGATAGCCCTGTCAAATTTATAGTAAATGGAAGTCCTATAAAATTGATAGTACCACCATTATTAGTTTTTGCTGTTAGTTTTATATTATATAGAAAAAGTAAAAATACAATAAAAGCAAATACAAAGTAACACAAAATTACAATTTATGGAGTTGATAGTTTATGAATAAAGAGATATTGTTATTAAATATAGATAAAGTTCATACTACAAAAATGGGTATAGATAGAATTAAGAAAAATCTTAAACTAGATACAAATGATGTAGTTGATTATTGCAAAAATAAAGTTTTAGATAAAAAATGTAATATATATAAACAAGGCAAGAATTGGTATTGTGAAATTGATAATATAAAGATAACTATTAACTCATACAGTTATACGATTATTACAGCACATACTATTCACTAAATTACAATCTAGAGGTGTAAGATGGAATATAAAGAATATGGATCAAAGAATAATGATACTATAATTTTATTGCATGGTGGCGGTCTTTCTTGGTGGAATTATATAGATGAAATAGGATTGCTTGAAGATGAATTTCACATAGTTATCCCTATACTAGACGGACATTCGAATAGTGATACAAATTTTACTTCCATTGAAAGTAATGCTTTAGAAATAATAAATTTTATAAATGATAATTATAATGGAAAAGTAAAATTAATTGGAGGATTATCATTAGGAGGACAAATATTGTTAGAAATACTATCTAAAAATCCCAATATATGTGAATATGCTATTGTTGAAAGTGCTTTGGCAATTCCTATGAATTTTACTTATAAAATGATAGAGCCAACATTTAATTTATCATATTGTTTAATAAGTAAAAAATGGTTTTCAAAACTACAGTTTAAAAGTTTAAAACTTAAAAACAGTTTGTTTGATATGTATTATGAAGATACTTGTAAAATTACAAAAGATAATTTAATTGCTTTTATGAAGTCAAATTCTAGTTATGAAGTAAAAGATACTTTATCACATACTAGAGCAAAAGTGCTTGTATTGGTAGGAAGCAAAGAAAGACCTATTATGAAAAAATCGGCAACTAAAATTGCTAATTTAATACCAAATAGTGAACTTGATGTACTACAAGGATATTATCATGGGGATATTAGCATAAATCATGCAGATGATTA
>CAJUNF010000080.1 GCA_910587775.1 uncultured Bacilli bacterium
AAATATTATTTTTAAATTTATGCCTAAATCTATTTTTGAAAAAATTAGTATAACTAAAAAAGATTTTTGTTTATTAGTTAATTCTACTAAAAGTATTGATATTTCTAAATGTTTAGAAGATATAAATTGTAAAACTTTATTAATCTGTGGAGTAAATGATAAAACTAATATTAAAAGCTTGAAGTTTTTAAATAGGAAGATTAAAAATAGTAAATTGATACTTATTAAGAATTCAGGACACGAAGTAAATACTAGTAATCCTAAGGAATTATTTAACAAATTATATGAATTTTGGTCTTAAGATAAACTATTTAAGGTTTATCTTTTTTATCTAATAGGAAATTGCATAATTTGAAATTAATACGAATATTTGATTGACAAACATACATTCCTTTGATATACTTGTTTTAAGTAGTAAGGGGGATTTATCAATGTTAAGAAATAAAGCCTATAAATTTAGATTATATCCAAATAAAGAACAACAAATATTAATAAATAAAACATTTGGGTGTACTAGATTAATATATAATATAATGCTAAATAAAAAGAAAAGAAATAATAGTTTAAGCTGTTATGATTTATTAAAAGAAATACCAAGTTTATATAAAGAATATCCATTTTTAAAGGAAGTAGATAGTTGTAGTTTAAGATGTGCAATATTTGATTTGGATAATGCTTATCAAAGATATTATAAAAAGTTAGGTAAATATCCAAAGTACAAGAAAAAAGGATGTAAGGATAGTTATAGAACTAATTTAATAACTAGTACTTATAAAAATAAAGTGTATGAAAATATTAAAGTAGATTTAAAGAATAAAACTATAACATTACCAAAATTAAAAGAAGTTAATATTAAAGGATATCGTAATTTAGTAAAAATTAATGGAAGAATAATAAATGCTACAATAACAAAAGAAGGAAAAAAATACTATGTATCAATAGTAGTAGAAGAAAGTGTAATATTACCAGATAAAAAAGAAGATTATGCTGTAGGAATAGATATAGGAGTAAAATCACTTATAGTAACAAGTGATGGAGAAACATATGGAAATCCAAGATATAATGAAAAATATGAAAAAAGAATAAAAAAGTTACAAAGAGACTTAACGCGAAAAATAAAAGGGAGTAATAATTACAAAAAAGCAAAAGTTAAACTAAGTGAAATATATCGTAAACTTTCTAATGCAAGGAAAAAGATGGTAGAAGAAATCGTAAGTAAAGTAACAAAATATAATGATATTATAATAACAGAAAAGTTAAAAGTAAAAGAAATGTTAGTTAAGAAAGAAAAAAGAGAACAAAATAAAATACTCAGAAAATCTATAATAAATGCTACATTTGGATTAATAATAAGAAAACTAGAAGAAAAGTGTAAAATGCTTAATAAAATATTTATTCAAGTAGATACATATTATCCAAGTAGTCAAATATGTAGTAGATGTGGAAATATCAATAAAGAAATGAAAGATTTAAGAAAAAGAGAGTATAAATGTAGCAAATGTGGAGTAGAACTAGATAGAGATATAAATGCAAGTATAAATATAGAATATGAAGGAATAATCAAATATTATAAAAG
>CAJUNF010000081.1 GCA_910587775.1 uncultured Bacilli bacterium
CGGCAAAGGGAAGCTGGAAATGGATAACGGCACGGTGTTCCTGCCCAATGACCTGTACCCGCTGGAAAAAGAAACGTTCAGGCTCTATTACACCTCGGCATCGACAGACCAGCAGACGATTGACATTTATGTAATTGACAGCTTCGGGCAGGTGCAGCAACTTTCGCTATCGTTCAATAATGACAGCGAAGTGAGATAACAGTCGTAGGCATATGTAATGTGATATGAAAATATAAATGATATCATATAATAAGCAGACTTATAGAGGTATAAGACTGTTTATTATATGATTTCTATATCTTTATTCCCTCTATTTTCTATATTATAAGTAATAGTTGTTTTTGCATCCACAGATATTGTGTTTGGAGTTATAATCAAATTCTTATCGTTTTTGATAAAAAAATTGGAGTATAAAAGAGTATCAATTAAAAAATCATAAAATAATGCAGTGAATTGTTCTATGTTAAATTCATTAAAGCCCAAACCCTGCTGAATATCATCAGGTACTTCTTTTGATGTCTTTATAACAATAAATTTGATTTTAGATGCATTCGTTTTAGTACATTTAACAGCTACGGCTCCTTGTAAAAATGTTTTATACCATTCTTTGTTTTGTTTAATACATTCTTTCAGTCCTTTTCGTATTTCAAAAAAAGCAACATGTAACAAATGATTTTCTATATCAGTAAGTTGTCTGCAATATTTTTTAAATTCAAGTTTATCAAGGATAGATAAATGCTTTGTGATATTAAATTCGTTAATATATTCACGAAATTTGCTGCCATATATAGTATTAGCATTATAATACAAAAAGAACACTTCATCTTTAGACAACTGAGCTCGTGCTATTTTCGCATATTTCACTTTGTCCTCTTCATTGAGTCCGCTATGTGAAATTAAACTAAAAATTTGATACAGTACCCTAAAATATTGAGCAATATTGGGCTCATTCTCTGCATAAAAACTTAGATACGCTTTTTTAGCAACTTTACGTCCTCCATTTTGGTTGAAATTATTATATATAGATTGTTGCTTTTGCGTAAAAAACGATTTACCTTGCATTGAAGATATAATAGAATTATATAACGAAAGCAAGTTAAAAAACATATTATCAAATTGCTGTAATTTAAAAACATATCGGCTTTCAGCTATTTCTGTTCTTTGTAGTTTTAGAGTTTCAAATAACAAAAGAACTCCAACTAATGCAAATAAAGCTCCACAACAGCCTCCTATAAAATCTCCAAATTGCGAGGATTTTTCCAATGAAATTACGCCTGTTGGTATTATAAATTGTTCATATAAATATCCTCTAGCACAAAACCAAATGAATATAAGTAGTCCTATTGATGTGATGACTACAGAACTGGTTAATAAAAAATTATTCTTCTTAGACTTCATGACGTATTTGGATTTTGTTGCAAAAATACATATAATTGTTTATTTCACAGTAAGTCTTGTGGGTTTCTTTGCTACTTTCTTTTCCGGCACTCATGAAAGAAAGTGGCGGCGGCAAACAGCCGCCGTTCTCTATCAACTGGTTTTAAGGC
>CAJUNF010000082.1 GCA_910587775.1 uncultured Bacilli bacterium
AATCTTTAAATTTAGATTCAAGTAAAGCCAAAGATGCTTTAATAAAAGTTAAAGTAAGAGGAAGAATGGAAACAGCACTAGTAACACCAAAATTTAAAGTATTAATCGATTATGCTCATACTGAAGATGGAATGAAAGAATTAGTAAAAACTTTAAGAGCATACAATCCAACAAGACTAATAAGTGTATTTGGTGGTGGTGGCAATCGACCTAAAGAAAGAAGATATAATTTAGGCGAAATAATTGGTGGTTCTAGTGACTTATGTATAATCACAGAAGATAATCCAAGATTTGAAAGTATCGAATCAATTAATAATGATATTAAAGTAGGCTTAAAAAAAGTAAATGCTAAATATATTGAAATTGAAAATCGTGGCGATGCTATAGAATATGCTATTACAAATGCAGAAGATGGTGATTTAATTCTATTGGTTGGTAAAGGTCATGAAGAATATCAAGATATAAAAGGTGAAAAACATCATTTTAGTGAACTTGAAGAAATAGAAAGAATTAAAAATAAAATTAATTTAGAAGAGTAAAAGCTCTTCCCTAAATTAAAATTTGAACCGCACCAATTTAATTATATTCTAATTCTACATCAAAAGCGCATTTAAAGTCAAATATTTTTCTTGGCATACTGTTAATCATAAAGCTAATATCATCTAAATATATTTGAGGTTTTAGCTTCATTGATTCGCCTTTAGGAATAAATCTTCTTACTATTGCATTCATTCTTTCATTTGTTCCTCTTTGAAATGAACAATATGGATCACATTTATATAATTTTACTCCAAGCTTTTTCGCTGTTATTCCTAATGCTGTAAATTCTAATCCGTTATCTGTTGTTATTGATTTTACTTTTATACCATTTTTTATTATAAATTCATATATTAATTTATCAGTATAATATTCATTCTTATATTGTGATTTTATTAACCATACTTTTCTTGTGCACCTATCCACTACAGATATTATTGAATCTTGTTCATTTCTCTTTCCTAATATTGAATCTATTTCTAAATGTCCTTTTTCTTGCCTTTTTTCTATGTATTTCGGTCTTAGACTTATTGGTAATACTGTTTTATTATCTAAATTCCATAATGTGTGTTGCATCATTCCATATTTTTTATTTCTTCTCTTTTTATAACACATATTTTCTTTTTTTATCTCTATCTTATTGTTCTTTATCCAATTATATACTTGTTGTACACTTGGGCATTTTACTCCTCTATATCTCTTTTTAAACATATATATACATACTTCTATTGAATTTGTTCTTCTATCATAATGTGAATATAAATAATCTAAAAATATTTCATATCTTTTTGTAATTTCTATTTTTCTTTTTTTATATATTCCTGCTTTATATCTTGATATCGTCGAATGACTTATCCCTAGTATTTTTCCTACTTTTCTCATTGATAAGCCTTGCTTTAGTAAAATATCTATTTCTACTTTCTTTTTTTCTGTTAATTGGGTATAATTATTCATAAGAGTTCCTCCTTGGCGGGTGGGCTCTTTTATTATATCAAAAAA